>JANYDX010000518.1 GCA_025363395.1 Verrucomicrobiota bacterium | reverse complement strand
CGGAAAACTAAAGGTCGCCAGCGGCGAAAACCCTGTCCCTATGGCCGCAGTCATCCGACTCCTTATCCGTCCATGAAAATCCAATCCGCTGTTTTTGAAGTCAGCTCGCCGAGCCTCGACTTGTGTCCCCGCCTCGCCTTGCCGGAATTTGCCTTCATCGGCCGGTCGAACGTGGGCAAATCCTCGCTGATCA
Organism: Verrucomicrobiota bacterium; assembly: GCA_025363395.1. GTDB lineage: Bacteria > Verrucomicrobiota > Verrucomicrobiia > Opitutales > Opitutaceae > Lacunisphaera. Next base: position 8,839 of record JANYDX010000518.1, on the reverse strand, counting down.
ACATGCTGACGGAAAAGCAGACGCTGGCCAAGGTTTCCGACCGGCCCGGCAAGACGCGGCTGATGAATTTCTTCACGATTAACCGCAACTGGCGCCTGGTCGATTTGCCGGGGTATGGCTACGCCCACGTCGCGAAAACCGATCGGGCGGATTTCAATGAGGCGGTCGCCGATTATCTGGTGGGACGGGAGAATCTTGTCTGCATTTTTGTCCTGATCGATTCCCGGCTCGAACCGCAGGCCATCGATGTGGATTTCATCGGCTGGCTGGTCGACAATGAGATTCCATTTGTCCTGATCTTCACCAAGACGGACAAACAGTCCCGGTCCCAGACGCAGTCGAGCATCGGACGCTTCAAGCAGGCCGTGCTGGCCGAACTTGAGCCGCCCCCGCCCATTTTTGCGAGCTCGGCCAAAACCAAAGCCGGACGGACGGATATTCTGAATTTCATCACCGAGCAGCTGGATGAAAACCCACAGCAGCCGGGCGGCTCAGCCTAAGCAACAGGAGTAAGATCCAAGGCAGGGCAGAAACCGCCGGTGCGAACGCCGCGGAGGTTTGGGATCAATCTGACAAGTGTTGGCCGTCATGCGGCCGTCGCATGAGTGCGGGCGTGGACGTGGGCCGCGACCATGTCGGCGGCCTCGGCGAGTGGAACGTGTGCGGTATTGATCACCAAATCATAAGACGCAGGATCGGCGATATCGGCGTTAAAGTGCGCGCGAACATAACGCCGGCGCGCCGCATCACACTTGGCGTTATGGGTCATGGCCTGCGCTTCCGAAATACCAAAACGCCGCGCATAATACTTCGCCCGATAATCAGCGGGTGCGACTAGGCGCACATGGATGCCATCCCCAATGCCGGCCGTCGCAAAATTGGCACCGCGCCCCACCAAGATCACATTTCCACCGGTGGCGAGTTGCTGCATCGTCGCCTTGGCCTTTTGCACCAGTTCCCACAAACTCGGATGAAGCCCCACCATTTCCCCGATCGTCGCATTGACTTCGGGGACCGTGTCCTCGGGCAAATAGCGGGCCAGTTGCTCCGGCAGATGATGGATCTGCAACATTTGATTGATGAGATTGCCACCGAAGATGCTCCACGAATCACCGCCCGTCAGTTTTTTCGCAAGGAGCTGAGCCAGATTGGAACCTCCAGAACAACACTCGCGTGAGATCGTGATGAACGGATGGGGGATTCGATTGGTCCAGGGAGCTCGTGACTCCCGACTCTCGGCATTGAGGTAGCCGTCAGCCTTGTCCAAATACAGAGGTATATTCATGGTGAGATTTCAACGCACTGCTGGCTGGGTGATTTTTAAAAACCAAGGATATCATGGGAAACCGGTGACACCCTAAGGCAGCACACCGCGTGCCCACGCTTCAACTGATGCATGCTGTAAGAAAATGTAATAGCGACCGACTGCACCATTAGCTTCCGCGTTCCGCTTCACCGCGAGCCTGAGGAAACTTCTCTCGGCTCGCACCGAACTGAGCGATTGCGGTGGCCCAGCCATGCTGGCATCAGTGCCGTTTGATGTCTGACCCCGATCCAGCTAATCCACCGCCGTCCGCCCCGGCCGCAGATAGTCCGCCCATGCCCCACCGGCGCCGCCCGCGTTACGCGGGGAAAAACCCCCGCCGCTTCGGCGACAAATACAAGGAGCTCAATCCGGAGCGCTACGCAGACGATGTCGCAAAGGTGATCGCATCAGGCAAGACCCCGGCCGGAAGCCATCGGCCGATCATGGTCCGCGAAATCCTCACCCTGCTCGCCCTGCAGCCTGGTGAACTCGCCGTGGACTGTACCCTCGGCTTTGGCGGACACGCCCGCGAATTGCTGGCGCAGCTTGCACCCGAGGGAAGCTCGACCAAGGGGCGTCTCATCGGGTTGGACGTCGATCCACTTGAGCACGCCAAAACCACCGCCCGTCTCCGGAGCGCCGGTTGGGGCGAGGACGTTTTCACCGGAGTGCGGAGCAACTTTGCGGGCCTGCCCAAGGTACTCGCGGAACTCGGGGTCGACGGCGCCGATGCGATTCTCGCCGATCTGGGAATTTCCTCGATGCAGCTGGATGATCCCGCGCGCGGCTTTACCTTCAAGACCGATGGGCCGCTCGACTTGCGGCTCAATCCCCAACGGCCTCCTTCCGCCGCCGACTGGCTTGCCCGGGTGTCCGCACAGGATCTCATGGCCACCCTCCAGGAAAACGCCGATGAACCTCAGGCCGAAATCCTCGCCCGCGAATTGGTGGAGCGCCGGATTATAAAACCTTTCAACCGGACCAAACAGCTGGCAGAGGCCATTCGCGACATTCTGCACCTGCCCAAGCCCAGCCGTGAGCGGGAGTCAGATGACTCCAGCATCCGGCGCGTGTTTCAAGCGCTGCGCATCGCCGTGAATGACGAATTTGGGGTGCTGAACTTGTTTCTCCGCCACCTCCCCTTTTGCCTGAAATCCGGTGGCAGGGTCGCAATCCTCTCTTTTCATTCCGGTGAAGACCGCCGGGTGAAGCAGGCCTTCCGCGACGGCCGACGAAGCGGAATCTATTCCGCCGCCAGCGACGAGATCATTCAGGCAGACGCCGAAGAAATGCGGGCAAATCCGCGCAGTTCCTCCGCGAAGCTAAGGTGGGCCGTGCGCGCATAATCCGTCCCCGATCATTCCGCAGTAACCCGCGCCGGGAGATAAGCCGAACCCGTCACTCTCTCGCCCGCACTTTAGAACGGACGTACAAATTGCGGATGACCTTCAATTTGTTTTTCAAAAGCGGCTTTCTCGTGCTCAGCGATATTTTCAGGAAACTTCGAATCACTGCGTCGCCAGCGAGCCAGCCACTCCTCACCCAACAAGCCGAGTGCGGTCGGATGTGAGCGGTGGCCATTCGCCCTCGTAAACGCCAGCGTCGTGTCTGCTTTCGGGCCGGTGCCAACTCCCGCCGCGACAAAAAATCCTGCAGTCAGCAAAGAAACCCGCACCCCTGTCGCCGCCGAATAGGTATAAAGCTCCGCCGACTTGGAGGCACAGTGAACCGCGATGCGTTTAAAAACCTCCACCGTCCAGAGACCGGTGTCCGTCTTGGCGGAAAACGGATCGTAGAAAATCAAATCGGGCACCGCGGCTGATTCGATGAAGGTCAGAAAATCCCCGTGGTGCAGTTTCCAATTCAAACCGCCGGAAGCGTGCCGCCATTTTCCTTCTGCCAAAATGGCCTGCGGCGCTCCGTGTCGGAGATGCGGAAAGTGACTGGCAAATCTGGCAGCCAGTTTCAGCGGATCCAGATCCCATTCAAAACTCACGATCCTGAGCGGCCGCAAGGCGGACAAACCGTGCTCGGCGAGGACCTTTTCAAAACAGTGCAACGCCGCCATGGCATTGGACGCAGCTCCGAGACCCACATCCCAAATCACCAGCTCGCCCGTCTGGCCCTCGCGCTGGAGCAGTCGCGCCGCCAGACCCGACTGTTCCACGTAAAGCCGGTTGGCTTCGTCACTCGGACGGTTCACCGAATGCATGACCTCCCCCGAGCTAATCTGCCTGATGCTGGAGAAGCCCTGCGGACCCGTGACGATGTCGTAATCGCCCAGTACTTTTGATCGGACGGGATGCCGCTTTTTGACGGGATGAATGACGTTTTCCTCATCATTGCGTCCCAGTTCAAACCGGTGCTGTTCGTAGAAAGTGGCAAAATCATTGCGCACAATGCTCGCACGCATGTCGCGCATGAGCCGGTGATAAAAGGCGAAATTATGAATACCGAGCAGATGCCAGCCCAGCGTTTCATCGGCTTTGACCAAGTGATGCAGGTAGGCGCGGGAATACTCCCGGCAGGTCTGGCAGTCGCAGCCGGCTTCGAGCGGCGCATCGGAAAACTTGTGCGCGACACGTCGCAGCATGATTTTACCGCGACGCGTAAAGGCCACCCCGCGCTGGGCCAGTTGTCCGGGGATGATGCAGTCGAACATGTCAACGCCCCGGTGCACGGCTTCGAGGATGTCAATCGGCGTACCAACTCCCATGAGGTAGCGCGGAAGGTTTTTCGGCAGCTGTTCGGTCACCAGCCCGGTGAATTCGTAGCGTTCCGCATGGGTTTCCCCCACCGCGAGTCCTCCGATCGCGAGTCCGTCAAAAGGCAATTCGCAGAGGAACGCCGCGCTTTTTTTCCGGAGATCGTGGTGGCAGGCCCCTTGCACAATGCCGAAGAGCGCCGCCGGGGAATCCCCGCGTGCAATGAGGGAGCGCTTGGCCCACCGATGGGTGAGCTCCATAGCCGCCTCGGCCTGGGCATAGGGCGCCGTGGAGGGAATGCATTGGTCGAGCACCATCATGATATCGCTGCCAATCGTCCTCTGCATCTCGATGCTGGATTCAGGAGAAAGCAGGTGAAAATCACCGTTCACATAACTTTGAAAACGGGCGCCGTCCTCGTTCATCGCACGTTCCGCGGGCAGGGAGAAAATTTGGAAGCCGCCGGAGTCGGTCAGCACGGGACCATCCCAGTTCATAAAACGGTGAATGCCGCCGAATTTCTTGAAAACAACCGGCCCCGGGCGCAACAGGAGATGATAGGTGTTGGCGAGCAGCACGCTGGATCCGGTGGCTTTAAGCGTGTCCACCGTCTGCGCTTTCACCGTGGCTTGGGTACCGACCGGCATGAAAACCGGGGTGTTAACCTCACCGTGAAGCGTTTGAAATGTCGCTGCGCGCGCCTTGGAGCCGCTGGCCTCTGCTTCGAGCGTGAATTTTAGACGGGACATGTTTTCGGATTAGCCCGCCAGTAAGAAACAGTTTTGGGCCGATGCGAAGTCCATTGTTGCAATCCATCCATCAGGAAGCGGAGAGCAAAGGAGGGAAATCTGATCGCGGTCCTCAATGCGGCCGGCAAACGCGATTCATTCCTTATCGCCGGTGCCGCTGGCAAATCTGCCGCTCCTGAACAGATTGCTGGATGATTCCGTTTTCGGTTCTCGATCTGGCCCCCATCGTAGAAGGGGGCACCGTCAAGCAGGCGTTGGATTCCGCGCTCGACCTGGCCGGCCACGCGGAGCAGCTGGGCTTCCGGCGGTACTGGCTGGCCGAACACCACAACATGCCCGGGATTGCGAGCGCCGCGACCGCGGTCGTCATTGCGCATGTGTCTGCGGGCACAAAAACCATCCGGGTCGGTTCAGGTGGCGTGATGCTCCCCAATCATGCGCCTCTGATCATCGCCGAACAATTTGGCACCTTGGAAGCACTTTTCCCAGGAAGGATCGATCTCGGTTTGGGCCGGGCGCCGGGAACGGATCAACCCACCGCTCGGGCTCTGCGGCGTGGGTTGGCCAACAGCGCCGATAGCTTTCCCCAAGACGTGCAGGAATTGCAGGCGTACTTCCGGACAGCCGCACCGCATCAAGCGGTGCACGCAGTGCCCGGGGCAGGTCTGGCGGTGCCCATCTGGTTGCTCGGTTCGAGTCTTTTCAGCGCCCAATTGGCCGCGATGCTGGGCCTGCCTTTTGCCTTCGCCTCTCATTTCGCACCTGATCACCTCAGCAGGGCGCTGGAAATCTACCGGGATGAATTCCAACCGTCCCCCGCGCTGGCCAAGCCTTACGCCATGGCCGCCATCGGAGTATTCGCAGCCGACGATGACGCCCAGGCGGCGCATCTGTTCACGTCGCTGCAACAAAGTTTCGTCAGACTTCGCCGGGGTACCCCTGGGCTTTTACCAAAGCCGGTCAAAAGCATGGCTGAACATTGGACCTCACTCGAGCAGGCCGGAGTGGAGCACGCTTTTCGGGAGGCGATTATTGGATCCGTAGAGACCGTGAAGAGAGGCCTCAAGGCCTTCATCGAACGCACCGCCATTGATGAATTAATGGTCACAGCGGCGATTCACGATCACGCAGCGCGGATCCACTCTTTCAAACTGGTCGCTCAGGCCCGGGACGAACTTGCGTCCTGATGGGACAGTTTACCGAAATCAGCCAATCGCAAGGGAGGTTTCCACCCCGGGACGGTTGGAGATAAAGCCGATCCACCTTTGAATTCAGATGTCCATAATAGTAGATGAAAACGAACCCCAATCCTTCCCCCACCCACGCAAAATCGTTCGCCCGATTGGGCGAACTGCTTCAGGAAATTAACATCGCGATGCTGACCACGGTCACTGACGGCGACATGATTCGCAGCCGACCGATGGCCACGCAACAAGTTGATCTGGTTGAAGGTGTACTTTGGTTTTTTACTGCCAGTGAATCGCCGAAGACCGATGAAATCCTCCACCAGAAGCAGGTTAATCTGGCTTATGCTTCCACCGAGAAGCATCGCTACATTTCGATTTCAGGGCAGGCTAAAGTGATCCGCGACCGCACCAAAACCCGGGAGTTGTGGAAGCCCACGGCTAAAATTTGGTTCCCCCTAGGAGTGGACGATCCGAGTCTGGTATTACTGCGAGTCGAGGTGAGTGCGGCGGAATACTGGGATTCACCTTCAAGCAAAATGGTCCAACTGTACGGCCTCGCAAAATTTGCCCTGACGGGAAAAGCGAGCGGTGCGCTGGGTGAAAACGTGAAAGTGGAAGTAACCCCGCATCATTCCTAACAGTATCCACAGGTTCTCGGACCGTGCCCGCTTGCCAAGTAAAACCTGCTCCTGTTACCTCGGTGTTTCGTCGAAACACCTTAACCTATGCAGCCTAAAATTGATCGCATCCTCTTGTGTTTATCCCTGGCGGCAGCGATTCCGCTGCCGGCAGAAACGGTCGTCACACAAGCCGCACCGCCAAGGGCCGCAGCGGCGGCTGAGGCGGGTTCAACCCTAACCTGGCAGACGGATTACTCCGCTGCGTTGGCTCAAGCCAAGGCCGAGAAGCGCAAGGTGTTCTTGTTTTTTACCGGGTCGGATTGGTGCAGCTGGTGCATGCGCTTAAACAAGGAAGTCCTTTCCACACCCGAATTCGCCCGCTACGCGAAGGAAAACCTCGTTCTCGTGGAACTGGATTATCCCAAAAATCATCCACAGGTTGCGGCGCTCAAAGCCCAGAATGCCAAGCTAGCTGACCGCTATAAATTGGAAATGTATCCGACCGTGGTCATACTCAGCAGCTCGGGCAAAAAAATCGATCGACTGGGCTATCAAGAAGGCGGCCCCGAGCCCTTCATCGCCCGCTTGAGCAAGCTGTGATTTCGCCACCTCGGCGCTCTTAGCGAAGAGTTCAGAATGGAAAAAACGCATCCCAACGAGGTGCGGTGAGAATCGTCAGCATCCCACCTCATTAAACAACATCACCGAACCTCCGCGCGTAAACCCGGTCTGAACGTGCATGCCTGAGTCATTGCCGATTCTCTACGTGAAAACGAGCTGCCCATGGTGTAGCGAAGCGATCACCTATTTGACGAATAACGGTGTCAGCTTCCGGGAGAAAAATGTGAGCCAGGATCGGGTTGCCGCCGATGAGATGGAGAAAAAGTCCGGCCAAACCAAGGCACCCGTCCTCGACTGGTACGGTAAAATCCTGGCCGATTTCGGAGTCATCGAGCTCAAGCCCTTTCTCATGGAACAGAACGTGAAGCTGGAGGATAGCTAAGCCCCCAGTGCGGCGGTGGGTTTGCCATACTTCCTAACCCCCATTATTCCCCCTCCTCCACTTTGTTTACGCTCGCGGGTCGCCCGCCGGAGAGATGAAGCGCCGCGGTTGGTTTCCGAGGACGTGAAGTCCGGGGGCAAGTCGATACCAAAAGGCGCGAAACCAATGACCCCGGTGAACAAGCTGGAGGGGAGATCGTTTGATGAGGGCGATCCGGAAAGGAGCCGGATTGGGATGAAAGATCGGCGACGCCGAGTTGGTTTGAATCATTGCTGAACGGCAAAAATTATGCGATCGCCCATGCCGCTCATGCCCAAAAGCGGGTCGAGACCTTCGGCCCGGCGACGCACGGAGTCGGGCCCCACGGTATAGTTTCGATGAAGCTCATGACCGCGACTGCCCTATATTGAAAAATATCCTTTCTGCCCGGTCTCGTAACACAAGTTAAAAATAGTGAACTTGGCATACGAGTTGTCCTGATTATCTTGAAAATAATGCCGTGTACTTACGCACTGTAAGAGCGGTGACCAGTCTGAGAATTAACCCTACGCCATGAACAAACGTCAAAAACGCCTTTGTCGCGCCTTGCTCGATTTCTATGACGCCAGTGGTGGGCAGCCCTATCTGCTCGCCCAGCTAGCTAGGAAAGTCGGCTACGACGCACCGGATATTTATGACAAGGACTCCCAAAGCGGGGACTTGTGGCCCTTCGATGCAAAGGCCCGGGGAACACTCGCGGGAATGCTGTCCTTTACAGCGGGTAAAAATCCCACCGTCAGCATCACCCCGGCCGGCTTGGTCTCTTTGGAAAAGCTGTGCGAGGAAGAGCCTGGTACCGCGGCCACCATTCTCTTAGAGAAGGCCATTGAACCCTTAAAAATTGCGCCTGTTACGCAAGAGGTTGCAAGCGTCAGACGAGAAATTGCAAGCGAGCTTCCTAAGTCCGTGCCCGCTCCTTCCCCGTCTTTTTCCGCTGAAGAAATCGCTGAAGCCAGAGCCCGCTTCAAGGACTGGCTCCAATCCGAACAAGCCTTGAAATCGGTACTCGGCCGTCTCGATGGCAATGAATTGATCGAAGCGGCGTTCGAGACCTTCTTTAGTGCCTTTCTGCTGAGCAAAGAGAGCTAAGGAAACGCTGATTTAATCCATCGGCCTTCAATTTATTGCAGACGGCGAGACGGGAATTACCCAAACTGCGTCGGATGATCCACCAGAGCAGTTTTGCCCAGGCCGAGTTTGCGGAAAAGAAGAAGGTGACGCGGCGCGAGA
>JANYDX010000270.1 GCA_025363395.1 Verrucomicrobiota bacterium | reverse complement strand
GCCGGCGATTCAGGACTTCTGCGGTGCAAGACTCCGAGCATCGCGAGTGAAAAAGTTCGTGCGGGGCCTGACCCAAACCACTGCGGGATTGTCCGCGTGGCATGGAGCGTGCAATAGAACGCGGATGAAATGCATGCGTGCGCTAGGGTGGATGATCGTGGGCGGGATTGTTTCCCTGGGTTGTTTTGCCGCGGAAGTCCGCGTCGAAATTGCACCGGATTTGAATGGGGCGTGGCTCAAGCCGGACACTGCGTGGGACGGCCGCGTGGTGTTGATGCTGCATGGTTTTGCCGACGACATGGACGGGGCGGGTGATTTGACGAAGCGGCTGGCGGAGGCACTCGCGGCCAAAGGCATTGCGAGTCTGCGGATTAATTTTCGAGGCGAAGGCGACCGGACCCGCACAAAAATCGAGTCCACCTTTCCCATGCGTTTGGACGACACGGCGGCGGCCTATGCTTTTTTAGTCAAACAGCCCGGGGTGAGGGTCCCGCGTATCGGGGTGCAAGGCTGGAGTCTGGGTGCGACCACTGCCATCGAGACCGGGAGTCGTCATCCGGACTGGTTCCGCACGATGGTGCTGTGGTCGAGTCCGTCGGGGGATCAGTTTCAAATGCTGGTGGCGGGCGAGACCGGTCGGAAGGCGATGGCGGACGGCGAGGCCACGGAAATTGTGCCGGGTTGGAAGAGCATCACGACGAAGCGCGAATTTTATGAGAGCTTTCGCGGGGTGAATGTTGATCTTTCACTGGCAAAATATCCGGGCGCCTTTTTGTCGATCCGCGGTGCGCTGGATTTTTTGTCGCCGCACGAAGTTGAATTTATGCAGATTGCCCGGGGCCAACCCGCCGAGGCGGTGTTGATTGGCGGAGCGAATCATATCTTTAACGTGTTCGAACCCGCCAAGGGTCACGCCTCGCGAGTGATTGATGTCACCTTGTCGTGGCTGGAGCGGACGTTATAGACAGGGGAAAAGCGGCCATTTGTTGCCGCTGGGAGTTGCAAGGTCGATCCGGACGCATCCGGCTTTTTTAGTTGATGCTCCGGTCTTGCCTTGGCGGGCGGAGGTTCTGGAATGATGGCATGACCATGGAATCTCCGGCTGCGTCTTCGTCATTGGAAATTGTCCTGTCAGCCTTGGAGGCCCGCGTGCTGGGTTGTCTGATCGAGAAGGAGCTGGCGACACCGGATATTTATCCGCTTACCCTCAACTCGCTGGTCAACGCGTGCAACCAGCGCAGCAATCGCGATCCGGTGATGGAGGTATCGGCGCGGGAGGTGGAGGGAGCGATTGACGGTCTGCGGGCAAAAAAACTCGCGACGCTTTTCTCGGGTGCGGATGCGCGTGTTTTTAAATACCGGCAGACGCTTGATTTGGTCTATCCGATGGACATCAGCGCCCGCGTGGTGTTGTGCGAACTTTTTATCCGCGGCCCGCAGACCACGGCGGAACTCCGGATCAGGACCGAGCGCATGCACCGGCTGACGTTGGAGGAAGTGGAAGCCGTGTTGGAGGAGCTGGCGGCCCGCACGACGGGAGCATTGGCGCGCCGGATGGCGCGGCAGCCGGGCCAGAAAGAATTGCGCTGGGTGCAGCTGTTGACAGGCGAACCTTCGCGGTCCCTCCAGTCGGAACCCCCGATTGCAACTGCGGTGGCTGCGTCCCCCCTGGCGGGACCGTCGCTGGAGCCGAGGGTGTCCGCGCTCGAAACAGAGCTGGCGCAGCTGCGTGGTGAACTGGCGGCGTTGAGAAAATCACTCGGCGAGAGTTGAGCGGACCGTCCGCTCCGCGCCCACAGTGAGTGTCAGATTTTGACCTGCACGTCAGCCATCATCTGGTAGTTGCCGCAGTTAAAGCGGAAGATGCCCCGGGTGGCTGAAGTGATGGCGGAAATTGAAAGGCGATCGCCACGCACGATCGTGGGGAGGGACAGCTTGCAGGGAAAGCCGAGGTCGCAAAGTGAGTTCTTAAAACCACCGGTGGTCATGTTGGTGATTTCGCCAATCACGTCCTTCACCACCTCATGGCCGTGGGTCTGGATTTCGTTCGCGCTCATGCCAAGGATGTGGCCGGCGACGTACTTGGCGAACTCGTCAGTGAAACACAAATAGACCAGCCCATTGGCGTTCCCGGCAAAGCCAACGCTGCCGATCACATACGGTGCGGTGCCCAAGCTCGAGAGGGAATTGCTCGCGGCGCTCGCCATGGTTGCTTCCAGCAAAGTTGATTCCTGCCGCAACATGATCCGGCTGACATTCTGCACGGCTTTGACGATGGAATCTTGGATGAGGGTGTCGGTGATGGGCTGGGCAGGGGCCATAGGGTTTACTTGGATAAACAAGGATACATCGGCAGATTAGGCCTGACGTTTAGGGGATTTACGCCAGAACTTACTGGATACCTGCTTTTGCGCGGAAACCCCCGCTTTGGTTGCCAATTTAAGGGGTTACTGAAGTCTGCAGGAGCCCGGATTAGGCGCGCGCTTGCTGAGGCTCGTGCGGTAAGTATCGTTTTAATCATGAAATTCCGTGGCCATTGGTTTGCCCTGAATGTGCTGGGTTGCGGCCTCGTCCTGACTGGTTTTTCATTCGCAGCTGGCAGCGGTGAGACGATCGATCCGCCGAGCCTTAAAATATTTCCCATGCAGTTTATTTCCGCCGCTGACCCCCGGTTTCATTACGAAGGCCGTTTCGATTTCTCCGATCCCACCGGGCTCATGGTGGTGTGGCAGGGCAGTCGGATCAGCCTCGACTTTGAAGGCTCGCAGCTGGCGTTGCGATTTGTCGGGGCGACGGAGCAGAATTTTTTCAACGTGCAGGTGGATGGCAGCGCCAGCGTGGTGGTCGGGGTGCCCGCGGGCGCGGTGCAACGCATCGTGTGGCCGGTACTGCCGGGCGCGGGCCGGCACCGGCTGACTCTCTTCAAACGCAGTGAGGCGGCTGCCGGCCAGGTACGCTTCGCGGGAGTGGAAATTGCCCCCGGTGCCCAAGCGTGGACTCCGGCTGTGCCGGCTTACCAGCTGCGGATGGAATTCTTCGGGGACTCGCTCATGGTCGGCGCGTGCAATGAGGATGGAGCGACCGACCAGTGGGACGATCGTCGCACGCACAATCACGCGCTCAGTTACACGACGCTGACTTCCGCGGCGTTCCGGGCGGAGCACCGCTGCATCGCAGTCAGTGGCATGGGTATCGCGGCAGGCTATGTGGACGTCAAGGCCGGGGAGGTGTGGGACCGATTATATCCAGTGGCGAACTCGCCGAAGGCGGACCTGAAATTGTGGCAGCCCGATGTCGTGTGCATCAACTTCGGTGAGAACGACGATTCGTTTACGCGTGCACAGCACGCACCTTTTCCCGCCGGCTACCAGCCGGGTTATGTCGTGTTGGTGAAAGCGATTCGCGTAGCTTATCCGCATGCGCACATGGTGTTGTTGCGTGGTGGCATGTATGGCGGGTCTCAAAGCCAGGCACTGCGCGAGGCGTGGGAAGCGGTAGTCAGGGAAGTCGAAGCCGGTGATCCGGCGGTCAGCCATTACGTCTTCGCGCACTGGTCATCCAATCATCCCCGCGTGAGCGACGATCGCGCACTCGCGGAAGAACTGATCGCCTGGTTGAAGCGCCAGGCATTCATGAAACCACTCCTGACTTCGGGCTGACAGGGGAAGGCGCCGATCAAACAGCAAGCCTTCCGAAGTTTAGGCCGCGGTATCGGTTAATTCGTCCCGTTTTTCATCCAGGGCCTTGAAGAGTCGCAGCGGCAGAATTTCGGGTACGACAATTCTCACCCGCATGCGGGCCAGCTTGTCGAGCCGGCGCCGATCCTCATAAAGAGGCCACCAATCATACAGGCATATTTCCAGCGGACGCCACATCGCCACCCATCCGACGATGGTGAGTCCTTCCTTCAGGATGTCGGAGGCGGCGCCAGGACTGGACTTGGCGACGAGTTCCCCCAGCAAAAGGCAGATGACCAGGAAGAGCAGACCGACGCCGAGGCTCAAACGCCCCCGACGCATCAGCTGCCCGAATTCGAGCCTTTTGATCGCGGCCCGTTTCGCAAAGTAACGACGAACTGCCTTCTCCACCTCATTGGCATTGCTGGCGGCGGTGGGAACCGCGAGGAGCAGGACCAGTTCAGGTTCCTGTCGTGGTGGCAATTCGCGCGCCGAGCTGGTGATAAATTCTTCCGCTGCTCCATCGAGGTCCCGATCACCAAATGGCGAAGGGTCCATGGAATTGAACAGCTGCGCCAGCTCCCGCAAGCTGAGGGTGATGTCTGATTTGGACGCCGGATTCATCCGGTGAAAGTATTTCCCGTCCGACACTTCGTCAAAAACAGGGGCTCTCAGTCTGCGATGCTAACGACGGTGTCCCAATGATCTGCACCGGTAGCAATTCGTCACCCAGTCGTCACATGTGTAACTTACTGGCGATGGAAAACCGGCGGCAGTGACGTCACAACTTGCGTTCGATTATTTTCGAACAAATCGCATCGGATTCAGCCACGGGTCGGCGCCGTCCAGCGATCAAGTCGTTTCGACGCGGCGTGAATGAAGCAGAAGTCGCGGATTGCTGAATGCGGTTGTGAGCGCCGACTTACCGGCTGCCCCCGCCGCGATTCGGCATGTCAAACACTGATGCCCAATAGGCGGCAGTTGCCGGAACCGTCAATTCACCGGCCTGCTCCTGAAGCAATGCAGCGATGAACCCGACTTCGATTCCTTCAGGATCCACTTCCTCATCGGTTCGAGCCTTTCTAATGGTGTCCAGTTCCAGGATGACTGTGCGAGCAATGCGGTCTGCATTGTCAACGCCGAGCGAGATTCCAATCATGTTGCCGATCACGTGTACGACATTGCCTTTGGGGGGTTGGCAACCGGGGCGCCGCCAAAAATCGGAAAGCCTGATGATGTGGTAGGCCAGCTCAGAGAGATCGGGGTAAGCTCTTCCAATCATGTCCCGACCCAAGATATTCAGGGCGCGAATTGCAAACCATGGAGCGATTTTGTGAATAACTTAATTGTGGATGCCTGCGCGGAAACCCAAACTTTGGCGTGTCCCGGCCTTCGACGGGTCGGTTAACTTTATCCTTATGAAATTCCTACCCCTGATTATCGGCCTGCTGATGATTTGCCCACCTTCCCTTCGGGGAGCGGAAACGCTGGTGCCGCAGCGCAAACCCGGCGAATACCCGCTCACTACGGATTCGAGACCTCAGCCCGGCGTACCGAAAGGTCAGCTAGAAGGTCCCTTTGAATTTCACAGCAAAATCTTCGCTGGCACGGTGCGACGCTACTGGATATTTGTTCCGGCCCAATACACCGGGGAAAAGCCGGCCGCCGTATTGGTGTTTCAAGACGGACAGCGGGCCACCTTTCCGGGCGGTGAGCTCAGTGTGCCGCAGGTGCTGGAAAATCTCGTCCACAAAAAAGAGATCCCGGTGATGATCGGGATTTTCATCACGCCGGGAAATCTGAGTGAGAAATATCCGGATAATCTCGGCCTGAGCAACCCGAACCACCGGGCGGAGGAATACGATGCGTTGAATGACAACTACGCGCGGTTTCTGCTCGAGGAATTGCTGCCGGAAATCGGCAAAAAGTACCGGCTGACCGATGATCCCGACAAGCGTGTCATCGGCGGCACGAGCAGTGGAGCGATTTGCGCCTGGACGGTCGCGTGGGAGCGGCCCGATCAATTTCGCAAGGTCATCAGCATGATCGGGAGCTACACGGCCATCGGATACCGGCCGGCGCACAATGGCCAGCCGATGATTCCTGGGGGCGATCTTTATCCGACGCTCATTCGCAAGAACCCGGTCAAGCCAATCCATATTTTCCTGCAGGATGGGACGAATGACCTGAGCAATCTGCAAAACACCCTTGGCTTTGTTCCGGAATGGACCGCGCTGGCCAACGAGCACGGCAACTGGCACCTCGCCAACCTGCAAATGCTATCCGCACTCGAATTCGCGAATGCGAATGCCGACCGGAAAAAGGACACAGGTCCGCGCTATGACATCAATCACGTCTGGGGCGACGGGGCCCACTCCGACCGCCACGGCGGCGCCATTCTGCCCGACATGTTGCGCTGGATGTTCCGCGATCTTCCGAAAGAGTGATTTTGGGAAGGACTTCTTTGGGTGCGCAGGTCAGCGGTAAATTTCCCGGCGATGTCCGACCGCGAGAAGATGAATCTCGTTACGGTTAATGTTGAACGTGTAGATGATTCTATAGTTACCGACGCGCAGACGATAGTGGCTGCTACCTGTCATGCGATACTGAGGAACGGAACTTGGGCGCAGCCCCATGTCGTCCAGCGCCGATTCTATTTTTCTGCGAGCTTCGTGAGGTAATTAGAGAAACACCTCGTCAAGAGCGGATTAATATATCTGCAGTGCGCGGCTCGTCCAAGGGCGGATTCGCGAGTTCGTGGGCGCTGGCCTTCAGCCATTTCGCGTTCGGAACTTTTGATTCGGCCCTTGAATTCTTCTGTCATTTGCAGGCGGTCTTCCAACTGATTTTCAAGCGAGTCGCGGACCAGGCGCATTTCCTCGGGGGAAAGGCGACTGATCGCAGACTTTCCTGCACCGTACTCATGTCACGACCATCGGTGACCCACCGCGGGTTTCAACCTTTTCAGTTTCGGGCGGTTCATGCTCAAGCCGAACAATCCAATGGACCTTGACCACTGATTCCTGAACTTTTTTTACCGCTAATCAGTGCTGATTGACGCGATGCAGGAGTGGATCGCGGGTGCCCCCGCCCGCGAACGGTTGGCCAACGCCCCATGCCCCGCCACAAGCGGGCAAACTTGCCCTCTGGAATTTGCCTTTTGGAGCCGCAGCTGACCTCGCGGCGGTTTTCGAGTGACTGCGCAACCAAGAGGTTGAATCTTTCTCGCGAAGGATGCAAAGGAAACGAAGGTCCGGAAGAAACTAATGTACGAGTTGTCCTGAGGTCTCGATCATTCGTGGCTCTGATGCCGATGCTTCCCGTGCTGCTCTATATTCGAACCTGCATGCGATTCATCCGGAAAATGGATGAACTGCAGCGTCGGGTTCAACTCGACGCCTTTCTCTTTGCCGCCTTGGGCACAGTGATCGTTGAAACCGTGTTAGCCACGCTGGGCGCGCAAGGGGTGGCGCTCGGGCCATGGTCCCATGGATTAGGCATGGGGGAAGCGTTTATGGTGATGTTCAGCTTGTGGCTCGTGGGCACTAAAATCGCCAACTGCCGCTATAAATGAAAAACCGCTTGCGTGAATTGCGCACCGCCCGGGAATGGTCGCAGGGCGATCTCGCTGAAAAACTTGCGGTGTCGCGCCAGACGATCTACGCGATCGAAACGGAAAAATACGACCCGAGCCTTCCGCTGGCATTGAAGATTGGAAAACTGTTCAAGCTCCCGGTGGAAGACATCTTCGAAGCCTAAAGTGCGTGGGGGTTCTGGCGATGGAGCCAAAGCGACCCGGCTGTGGTCAGCAGGAAATGACAGGAAATGAAAAACGTCCGCGAGGACTGTATGAAAATTTCCTCACCAAAGCGAAAGATCTTCAGGGCAAGTTTCTCCGCCTGAGGCGGGCCCCGAGGCGTTGACCAAACACCGCGGGGCCGAGGTCGCCCGCGCTCGAGTCATCCCTGCCTTGGAGCCACGGCGCCTTCGCCGTAGCCTCTCCCCTCTGATTTCGTGTCTGGCCAGGCTTCTCGCTGCGCTCGGAACGCGGGCAATCCGCTTGCCGCTTTTCGACTCAGTTGAGTCGCAGGCGCGAGCGGACTTTGGCGAGCAGTTTTGGGCCGACGCCCTTGACTTTGACCAGGTCATCCAACTTCGCATAAGGCCGTCCGGCGATGATTGCCTGAACGAGCGAGAGTGAGAGGCCCTTGACTGCGATGAGCTCGGACTCGCTGGCCGTGTTGATCGCCACCGTGGCGGTGCGGGAAGACTTGCGGGTTTTCTTCGCGGGCTTGGCTGCTGCAATGGCTGCGGTGGCCGCGATGCTTGCCGTCGCCGGCGCGGCATCGGCGGCGGCCGCCGGGGCGATATCAGTGACGGCCGCCACCGGTGCGACGAAGATATCGGACAGGTTCGTGTAGTCGCGGGTGAGGTAACGGGTGCCGTTCCATTCCCTCAGCATCAGCACGAGGCGCGAGTTTTCGCGGGGCAGTGTGGCGTTCACTGGGAAATTGAGCCCGGTCAAACGGGCTTGGCCGGCGAGCGTGCCAAGCACGATGCCAGCGGCTGGCCAGCCGGTGAAATCACCGCCGTTGTAGGCGGCATTCAAGGCCCAGAGTTCGAGGGAAAGCGTGCCGGACGTGTTGCCCGCATCGCGCGGATTTTCGATCGCGCCCGCGGTGATCACAACCTGGCCGGTGGCCGAGCCGGTGATATTTCCATCCACCAGCCGCGGCAGCGCGAATATTTCGCGGCGCGGATATACCGCTAGATCGTGGATCTCACCCGCGGTGCGTTCGTTGGCTGCAACTGCGACCAGCGCGAGGACCATGGTGTGGTCTCCCTGACCGGCGGGCGGGATGGCGACGGCGTTAACGGTGAAGGTTTCCACGGGGTCCGCAATTTCCGCAAGTGGCGGAAGGCTGACGCTCGCGACGAGCTGTCCTTGCAGTTCCGCCGGAGTGGCTGGCGCGCTGGGGCAGGCCCAGAGTTGGAGGGCCCAGGTGCGTTGGTGCGCGGCCGGGGTGCGAATATTAAACGAAGCGGTGAGTGCGACGTGGTCGGCGTTGAAACGATAACCATGGCTGGCGCCGAATGTGGCCAGCGCGGCGGAGTGTGCGGTGACGGTGGGAAGGGAAGGGGTTGTCATAGGAAGAAAATCAAAACACGACTGGCCGTTCGTGCCAACGAGATCATCGATGAAAGTTTTTTATCGAATAGGTCAAAACCCGGATTGTCATGCATGACTGCGCGCCTCGGGAATATTCACTTTAGAAGCGTATTTGAAACCACGGATTTCACGGATGATTAATCAAAATATTAGGCACAGCTTTTACCCCGCAGGTACCCCGATTAGGGTGGGGCTCCCTAAATTTTTCTGCATCCGTGTTTATCAGTGGAATCCGTGGTTAAATGAATCGGTTCAACTGCCGAATCCAGGAATAGTCGAACTCCCGTCATTCAATTTAACCGCAAATTTACGGAAAGCGGCGTGGTGGGAATTTATCGGAGCCGTGCCGCTCGTGATCCAATTACCTGAGGAGTCTCGCGAAGGAGTCGAAGGGTGCAAAGGTTCGGATCAAGGCGTTCCTTCGTCTCCTTCGATTCCTTCGCGAGACAATGGATTCCCTTTGGGACTCACCCCGGAGCCCGCCGCAGGCTGGTAAACTTACTCCCGCGTGGTCGGAAAATGTAGGAGCCTGCTTGCAGGCGATTCTGAAGGGTCGACCGCGGAAAAACTCGGAATCGCCTGTAAACAGGCTCCTACAAAAACGAAAGAAATAGAGGCATGGTGGGTTTGATCAAATACCTCGGGGATCTTTACTGTAACGCAATGGCAGTGGGTTTGACGCCGAGTTCGTTGCTGATAGAAGTAATCGGGCCTCGAATCAGGTTTGTTTTGCGTGTTGAGGATTATGGGAGCGCATAAAAAAAGCCCCGCGCTTTTTAGGCGCGGGGCTGGAAGAGGAGCGTAGGACGGTTGAGGGCAACCGCCCTTGCTGCCGGGGGTCAC
>JANYDX010000237.1 GCA_025363395.1 Verrucomicrobiota bacterium | reverse complement strand
CTCAAATGCATGCGAGAGCTGGAGTGGACTCGAGCTCCGAGCCAGCAGCGCCTCGAGGCGTTTTCTCCGCTCCTCCAGCGGCTGGTTGACGAGCGAGATCCCATCCAGATAAAGCAGATCGAAAATAAAATAAGCCAACGGCGCCGTGCGCTCCCCCACGGCGCGCCCCTGCAGCAACTGGAAGCGTGACCGCCCGGCCGGATCTAATGCGACGATTTCCCCGTCGAGGACGGCATTGCGGCATTTCAACTTTTCCAACGCCCTCACGATTTGCGGGAATTCCAACGTCATCGATTTCCGCGCGCGCGACCAGAGCGCAATGGAGCCAGGATTGATAACCGCCAGAGACCGGTAGCCGTCGTATTTGATTTCGCAATGCCAGCGCCCGGTCGGGACCACCTCGACCCCCAATGCTTTCATCGGTTCGACAAATTCAGCAACCGCCCGGCGGCGAACCGGCGGTTTCCGGATTAAAGTTGATCGAAACATGGCAAAATTACAGTCCCATTACTCTTCGTAAAGTTCCCATGTGGCTGTCCTAAGTATTTTACCCTAAAATGCGCCGAAAGAAGCGGGTAAACTCGAATTGAACGAAGGTTGACTAACTTCGTTTAACTCCACTTTTTTATTATAGTCGCGGATAACTATCGGTCCCAATTCTCACCATGATCATCCCCACCGAACCAATCGGAAGCATTCCCCGCCCGCTGAAATTGATCGCCGCCTTAAAGACGATGGATGGGGCCGATCCCCGGCTCGATCCGCTTTACGACGAAGCGATTCGCGACACCATTGCGGCATTTGAAAGCACGGGTTCTCCGGTCATTACCGATGGAGAACAGCGAAAGTATCACAATTTCGGCACCTATTGTGTCCACGGTCTGCCCAATCTTTCGCCAGATGGTTTCAAAATCCCCTTTGTGAGTCACACCCGCCGCTGGCCCCGCCTCACCTCCGGGCCTTTCCGTTACAAGCGGTATGCTGGCAATTTTCTCGAAGTCGCCGCCCGATATGCCCACGTCCCGGTGAAACAAGCGGTCATATCCCCCTCCGCCTTAAGCCTGATGTATCCGGCCGAGGAAATTGCCGGCTACTCGCGCGACGAATTCCTCACCGATCTTCTGCGCGAGCACGAAATCGAAGTCCGCGAATGTCTGCAAAAAGGCGCGCACAAGGTTCAGATCGATTTCACCGAGGGCCGTCTCGCGATCAAGATCGATCCCACCGGCGAACTGCTCAACAGCTTCATTCACCTCAACAATCTCGCGTTGGCCCGTTTCTCCGCGCCCGAACGTCAGCGCATCGGCATCCACACTTGTCCGGGGGCTGATCGGGATTCAACCCACAGCGCGGATGTGGACTACGCGGAATTGCTGCCCAGCATGTTCCAATTGAAGGCGGGGAATTTCTACGTGTCATTGAGTGCGGAAAAGGATCGGATCCGGATCTTAAAAATCATCCGTGAACACATGAAGCCCGATCAGCGGATTTTCGTCGGGGTTGTGTCCCCCATCGATCCGCGCCTCGATACCCCGGAAGAAATTCGCGACCGGATTCTGGAAGCCGCCGAATATATCCCTCTCGCCCAGCTGGGCACGACCGATGACTGCGGGTTCTCCCCCTTTTGCGACGATACGTCGACCTCGCGGGAGACCGCCTTTGCGAAAATCCGCGCCCGCGTCCTCGGCACGGCGCTCGCAGCAGAGATACTTGGACGAAACTGATGGCCGCCGGCGATCACGAAGAGCATCAGCTGCGGTCGACTGCCCTGCAGAATGCGCAGAGCATCCTGCTCGCCCGCCAGCGCGCGGAAGATGAACTTCTCCAGGCCCAGGATGCATTGCGGGAGGCCAACCAGCTCCTCTCAAATGTGCTGGATAGCATCACCGATGGATTTCTGGCTGTGAATAATAGCTGGTGCCTCACTTACCTGAACGAACGGGGCGAGGAAATACTCCGACCCCTGGAAAAATCCAAGAAGGCGTTACTGGGTAAAAATTTTTGGGCGGAATTTCCCGCGCTGCTCGGCACCCCGGCTGAGCAGCACTTCCTCCGCTCGATGGCGGAAAAAATCACCATCGATTTCGAACTTTATTATCCCCCGCTCACCGGCTGGTTCAGCGTCCGCAGCTATCCCGCCAAGGACGGAATTTCCGTATATTTTCAGGATATCTCCCAACGAAAACGGGCCGAGGAGGAATTGCGTCTGCAGCGCGAATGGTTTCAGGTGACGCTTTCCAGCATCGGGGATGCGGTCGTCACGACTGATATCCAAGCCCGGGTGACTTTTCTCAATCCCATCGCGGAGCAAATGACCGGATGGAAATTAGCCGAGGCGACCGGCCGGTCCTTGGAGGAGGTTTTCAACATCATCCATGAAAACACCCGGCTGCCGGCGGAAAACCCCGTCAGAAAGGTCTTGCGCGAAGGGATCATCCTGGGGCTGGCCAACCACACCGCGTTGATCGCCCGGGATGGCCGGGAAACCGCGATTGAAGACAGCGCCGCCCCGATCCGCGACTCGGCGGGAAATGTTACCGGAGCCGTCATGGTCTTCCACGACGTGACTGTGGGCCGGGTGAACGAAACCGCCCTCCGGGCCAGTGAAGAACGTTATCGCACCCTGTTCAGCTCGATCGGCGTGGCCGTGTTTGTCTGCGACCGCGACGCCCGCATTCAGTACTACAACCAACGCGCGGTCGAATTGTGGGGCCGCCAACCCAAGTGCGGGGAGGAACGCCACTGCGGATCGATGACGCTCTACCTGCCCGACGGCACGCTGCTGCCTCATGCGCAGAGTCCCATCGTCGAGGTTCTGCGCACGGGAAATCCCATTAAAAACGTGGAGGTGTCCATCGAACGACCGGACGGCTCGCGATTGCCCGTTATCGTCCACTTCGCCCCCCTGAAGGATCCTGATGGCAAGGTCGTGGGCGCCGTTACTTCCTTTGACGACATCACCGAGCGGAAACAGGCGGAAGATGTGTTGCGTCGCAACGAAGCGGAACTCCGGGCGCTGGCCGACTCCATTCCCCAACTCGCCTGGATGGCGGAGGCCAATGGATTTATTTTTTGGTACAACCAAAAATGGTATGAGTACACCGGCACCACTTTGGAACAAATGGCGGGATGGGGCTGGCAGACGGTGCATGATCCGAAGATTCTGCCTCTCGTCGTGAGTCGCTGGCAGGAGTCGATCACCAACGGTCAATCGTTTGAAATGGAATTTCCATTGCGGGGCGCAGACGGGCTGTTTCGGTGGTTCCTGACCCGCGTCAATCCAGTAAGGGATATCGCGGGCCGCGTGGTGCGCTGGTTCGGGACGAATACCGACATCGATGAAAGGAAGCGTGCCCGCGAGGCATTGCAGGATGAAACCCGCCTGCTCGAACTGCTAAACAGCACCGGCACCGCCATCGCTTCCAAACTCGATTTGCAGAGCCTGGTGCAAACCGTGATTGATGCGGCGACTGAGTTGAGTGGAGCGAAATTAGGCACATTCCACTACAATCTCCACGATGAGCAGGAAGGAGCGCTTGCACTCATTGCCAACTCACGGGTAACCAACGACGCCTTCGCTAAATTCGGCGTGGCGCCAGGTACGGCCTTGTTCAATGCCACTATCGCCGGCGACAGCGTGATCCGGTCCGCTGATATTACGATCGATCCGCACTACGCGAGAATGCTGAAACCCGCAGACCCCTCGTCGGAGGCAGCCCCGATCCATAGCTACCTCGCGGTGCCGGTGGTCTCGCGCTCGAAGGAGGTAATCGGCGGACTTTTTTTTGGACACCCGGACATCGGTTTTTTCAGCGAAAAAACCGAGCGTCTGATCATTGGCATCGCCGCGCAAACCGCTGTCGCCATCGACAACGCACGGCTCTACCAGGCAGCCCAGAAGGAGATCGCTGAGCGGCGCCGGGCGGAGGAGCAACTGGCCGGCGCGCGCGATGCCGCTGAACAGGCGAACCAGGCCAAGGATCACTTTCTCGCCACGCTCAGCCACGAGCTGCGTACCCCGCTCACGCCCGTGCTCGCGATTCTTACCAGTCTCGGGGAAGAATCGATGGTCCCTCCGGCGTTAAGCAATGATCTCGACACCATGCGGCGCAACATCGAGCTCGAAGCCCGCCTCATCGATGACCTCCTCGATCTCACCCGTATTTCCCAAGGGAAACTTGAGCTGCACCCTGAGCAGGTGGTTCTCGGGAGCCTCATCGAAAACGCGATCAACACCTGTCGCCCCGAGATCGAGGCGAAGAAACTCCAGGTCTGCGTCAACCTGGATGCCGCCGCCCGCACAGTGATCGCGGATGGCGCACGGCTCACTCAGATCCTCTGGAACCTCTTGAAGAACTCCATCAAGTTCACGCCCGAAGGTGGGACCATCACCGTGCAGTCACGCCTCCGGCCCGCCCGGCCCACCGTTCCAGAACAGGTGACCATTGAAGTCCATGATACCGGCATCGGCATCAGTCCGGAACAGATTGAAAAAGTCTTTGATGCTTTTGAACAGGGCGGCCGGGGGATCACGCAACAATTCGGCGGTCTCGGACTCGGACTGGCGATCTGTAAGGCGATCGCCGAGGCCCATCGCGGCACGATAACCGCGCTCAGCGACGGACTGGGACGGGGAAGTACTTTTATTCTCAGCCTACCGGCGGGCAGCTTGGCAGAAGTGCCTCCCCCCGCCGCAGCCCCGCCGCAGGCAGGTCTTTCCGGAGACGCCCGCCCCGGCCGCTCCGACCCCGCGCAACGACCGCTGCGCATTCTCGTGGTTGAGGATCACGTCGACACCGCCAAGGTCTTGAGCCGGGTGTTAAGACACTCCGGCTATGAGGTGATGCATGCCGCCTCTCTCGCCTCCGCGCTACAAGCGGCCGCACGGGAGACACAGGGAGCGGGAATTGACCTGGTCATCAGCGATCTCGGCCTTCCCGACGGCAGCGGGCTCAATTTGATGCGTGAACTATCGGGTAAATATGGCCTCCGCGGAATCGCGCTCAGCGGCTACGGCATGGAGTCGGATCTCGCGCAAGCCTCCGCCGCCGGCTTCACCCGCCATCTCACCAAACCGGTCAACATCGCACTCCTCCGGAACACGATCACGGAAATCACGTTGGCACGTGACTGAACTTGGCGGACGATTTTAGTCCCTTGAGAATCGGACGATCAGTCGCGGGCTGTGTCCGCATCGTCAGAGTGTATTCAATAAATATCCCGGGGGCATTGGCTAAACCCCCGCGCTCCACACCGACTTGGAGCAACGGCGCTCTCCGCCGTGGTATTTTCCCCATCTAAGCGTAGCAAGTTCACCCGCCTGTGGTGGGCTTCAGGGTATTGCACTCCTTGAAAATAAAACCTCCGCCCCCCCGCCGGAGTGTTCGATCAAGCCCAGCACGCCTGTCTTTTTTCGGTTTTGCAGGAGCCTGCTTGCACGCGATTCGGAACGCCCCGCCATCGACCAATCGCGGAATCGCCTGCAAGCAGGCTGGGGTCTCCTCTATTCCGATCAATCGCGCAGCACGCTCAGCTAATTTTTCTGCGCGGCGCGGCCGGAAGCGATGGCCAGCGCTGAGTCGAGGGTTTGCACGCTGACCGGCTTGGTCAGATGCGCGATGAAGCCGGCGGCTTCGCTGCGTCTCACATCCTCTTCCATCCCGTAACCAGTCAGCGCAATGCCAATCAAACCGTATTGATCATGCAGGCTCCTCATTAATTCGTAGCCATTGCCGTCGGGGAGTCCGATGTCCGAAATCAAGAGGTCGAAATTTTTTCGTCCCGCGGCAGTTTTCGCTTCGGCGACACAATCGGCCGTCACCACCTCGTAATTTCGCCTTCCCAGCAGCTGAGCCAGCGCCCGTGCCGTCGGCTTGTGATCCTCCACGAGGAGCACATGAAAGAGACTGTCCGTCGACCGCGAATTCCGCCGATGCCCCCCGTCCGTCCGGTTGTTCCGCGGAACGGCGAGCTCCTGCCCTTTCTGAAGCAAGGGCACCTTGATCAGGAACGTGGTGCCTTGGTTTCGGCCTGCACTGGTTGCGGTGATGGAACCCCCATGAAGTTCCATCATCATCCGTGAAATCGCCAGCCCCAACCCCATGCCGCCGAAACGATGGGCGCCTTGAATAGCGTGATCGCCCTGAGAAAAAGCCGCGAATATCCGCCCCAACTCCTCGGGCAACATGCCAATTCCCGTGTCGGCTACACTCACCTCGAGCGTGTTGGTTTCAGGCACCGTCCGACTTTCAATCACCACGCTGCCTCCCACCGGCGTAAATTTCGCCGCATTCTTGATCACATTCCAAAACACCTGTTTGAGACGGACATCGTCGCCGTGAATCATCCAGCGTTCGGCTTCCAGCTTCAATGTCAGCACGATCTCTTTGTGCGCAATTTCCTCGCGCGTCATGGCCAGCGCTTCTTTCAAGCTGGCATGCACGTCGACGGCGCGCCTTTCCAGTGACAGCTTGCCACGCACGATCCGCGTGAGATCCAGCAGGTCGTCAATCAACCTCGCCTCCAGCGCGACATTTTTTGCGATGGTCTCGAAATCCTCGCGCACTTCCGGCGGCAGCGCCGGGTTGGCGGCCGCTTCCGTGGCGAGCAGCAAGACTGGATTGAGGGGCGTGCGGAGTTCATGCGAGAGCGTGGCGAGAAAATCATCCTTGGCGCGGGAAGCAGCCATGGCCTCGTCCCGCGCAGTCGCGATCACCCGTTCCGACTGCTTGCGGTCGGTGATGTCCGCGATCACCGCGAGCAGGCCGACAACTTCACCGTCGCCCGCGCGTTCCGGTTCATGGATGACAAACACCCACCGGGGCCCGAGGGAAGCGTAAGGAATCTCCGCCTCGAATTCCACGCGATCACCGGCCAGGGCGGCGTCAATGTGATGGCGGACCGCCGCATAAGGCACGTCGCCCATCACGTCCTTGAAATGTTTGCCGATCAATTCCTGCGGCTCATGACCAAACCGCCGGGCGTACGTGCGATTCACGAATTTGAAGCGGTGCTCCCGGTCGAGCTGCGTGATGAACACCGGGGCATAATCCGTCACGAGCCGGAGCTGAGCCTCGCTGGCCCGCAAGGCTCTTTCGCGAGCGAGCAGCGTATCGTTAGCGAGCATCAAATCCGCGGTGCGTTCCTGCACCCGGCTTTCCAAATCGGTGTTCACCCGTTGCAACGCCTCCTCGGCTTTCTGCCGCTGGGCGATTTCCAATTCCAGGGCTGCATTCGTCTCGGCCAGCGCGCGCGTTTTCCGGAAAAGGTCCACGAACACCGCGATTTTCGATTTCAGAATCTGCGGATTGATCGGTTTTGTCAGATAATCCACCGCGCCGATGCCATAGCCTTCGAGCACATCCTTGTCTTCCTGAAAATAGGCCGTAAGGAAAATAATCGGGATGTGCTGGGTGCGCTTGCGCTGCTTGATCAGATTGGCCAGTTCAATGCCACTCATGCCCGGCATCTGAATATCCAGCACGATGGCCGCAAACTCTCCCTCCAGCAGCAGGAGCAAAGCCCGCTGCGCGGTCAAAGCCCGGACCAGGCTGTATTCCGGGGACTGCAGAAAGCTTTCCAAAACATCGAGATTTCTGACCTCATCATCGACCAGAAGGATGTTAATCGCGGGAGTCACGGGTAGCGGCAAGGATGGCGGAAGGAACCTTGGGGTCAACGGTAGAGCCAGACGCGCAGGAGCGACAGGAGTTCATTGGTGTTGACCGGCTTGGCCACATAATCGGATGCCCCGGCGGCCAGACACTTGTCGCGATCGCCTTTCATGGCCTTGGCGGTCAGGGCAAGAATGGGCAGGGTGATAAACTTCGGATTCTTCCGGATCTCCTGCATGGTCTGATATCCGTCCATCTCCGGCATCATGATGTCCATCAGCACCACCCCGAGGCCCTTTTCCTCCTCGATGAGTTCGATGCCTGACGCCCGTTGGTCGCACTGATGACTTGCATCTCGTGATTTTCGAGCATGGTGGTCAGCGCGAAAATATTACGGGCGTCGTCGTCGACCACGAGGACCTTCTTGCCGCGCAACACATCGTTGGAGGCATGAAGGGTATCGAGCATCTTCTGCTTCGACTCCGGCAACTCGCTTACCACGCGATGCAGGAAGAGCGCGGTTTCATCGAACAACCGCTCCGGAGACTGCACGTCCTTGACCAAGACGCTTTTTGCCACCGTGCGGAGCTGCTGTTCCTCATCCCGGCTCAGGTCCTTGCCCGTGAAAACCACAATCGGTATTTCCCGGAGCGTGGGCTCCGCCTGAAGCTTGTCGAGCAGTTCAAAGCCCGTCATGTCGGGCAGACGAAGGTCGAGCACACAACAATCAAACGGACGGTCGAGCAGGCGTTCGAGTGCCTCTGCCCCGCTGCCCGCCGTGGTGATTTCAATGTCATCGTGAGTCAAAAGTTCCACAATGCTTTGCCGTTCGATTTCATTGTCCTCCACAATCAGCAGCCGCTTGACGTGGGGTTCGACGAATTTCTTGATCCGTTCAAAACATTCTTCCAGCGCCTCGGTGGTGGAAGGCTTGATGGCATAGGCGAAGGCCCCGTGGGACAGCGCATGTGATCTCTCCTCCTCGACCGAGATGATCTGCACCGGGATGTGGCGGGTGTGGGGACTGAGCTTCAGGTTGTTCAGGACCGTCCAGCCCAGCATGTCCGGAAGGAAGACATCGAGCGTGATCGCCGTCGGTTGGAACTGCCGGGCGAGGGCGAGCGCCGCGTTGCCGCGAGTGGCTACGATGCCCTTAAAGCCCTTGCCACGAGCCAGGCCGAGCAAGACGCGCGCGTAATGCGGATCGTCCTCGACAATCAAAAGCGTCTGGTCGCCGGCCTGGATCGCTTCGCGATCATCGGGAATCACTTCCTCGCGCGGGGCCGGAAGCACCACCGGCGCGGCCGCGACGAGCGCGGACGGCGACTTGTCGGGGGTGCGGGAGGTATAGACCAGCGGCAGGTAGAGCGTGAACCGGCTTCCCTG
>JANYDX010000223.1 GCA_025363395.1 Verrucomicrobiota bacterium | reverse complement strand
GGCTTGCTGGAAAATCCCGAAGCGGGCGCGGGCATCAGCGGTGTGAGCGGCTTGATCGAGCAGCTGGTCGTAGGCGGGGTTGGACCAGCCCGTCCAGTTGTTGCCATTACCGGTCCCGAAGATGCCGAGGAATGTGACGGGATCGGCAAAATCGGCGACCCACCCCAGGGTGGCGAGGGTGTGCGTCATGGTCTGCTGATTTTGCAGCCAGGTTTTTTGCTCATAGGGTTCGATGGTGATGCGAACGCCCAGTTCCCGCTGCCACATGGCTTGCAGGGCCTCGGCCAGTTTGGGCTGACCGGCATCGTTGCGTACTTGAAAAGGGAAAACGGGCAGGCCCTTTCCGCCGGGATAGCCCGCTTCGGCGAGCAACCGGCGCGCTTCGGCAAAATCATCGGCGGCACGGCGGGGCGGGGCGTATCCCCCGCAATCAGGCGGAGTGATGGAGTGGGCGTCCGGCCAGGTGCCGGCGAAGACGTTGCGGGAAATTGCCTCGCGATCAATGCCCGTGGCGAGCGCACGGCGCAGGAGCACATTGTCGAGGGGCGGCTTGGTCAGGTTGAAGTTGAGGTAAAGAATATTAAGCCACGGATCGGCGCGCAACGGACTCGGAGTCTCGGCCCGGTAGTTCGAGATTTTCGAAACCGGCACATCGAAGGTGACGTGGAGCTGGCCCGAGCGGAAATTGCGTTCCTCGACGTCGGAACTTTCGATCGGGAAAAAGATGAGTCGGTTCAGGCGGACGGTCGCGGCGTCCCAGTAGCGGGGGTTTTTGGTGACGACGATCCGGGAGTTGGGGGTCCACTCGCTGAGGACGAAGGGGCCGTTGCCCACGAGATTGCCGGCGCGGGTCCAGCGCGTGCTGCGTTCGTCCATGTGGCCGAATTTCTCGATGGTGGCGCGATGCACCGGAAACCACGTGTGGTGAGCGGCGAGTGCGGGCAGGTAGGGCGTGGGACGTTCCAAGCTGACGCGGAGGGTGGTATCATCGGGCGTGGCGACGCCCACCGCGGAAAAATCGGTGATCTTGCCCTTGTTAAACGCTTCCGCGTTTTTGATCGGCCAGAGCATGTAGGAATATTCCCCCGCCATGGCCGGCGAGAGCAGACGCTGGAACGCGTAGGCGAAGTCATGGGAGGTCACGGGATCGCCGTTTGACCAGCGCGCGTCAGGCCGCAGATGAAAGGTGTACACCAGCCCGTCGGGTGAAACTTCCCAGCGATCCGCGACCCCGGGCAGGGCTTGGGAAGTTTTTTCATCCAGCACGGTCAGGCCCTCGAAAAGTGCCACGAGAATGTTCATGTCCGTGTAAGCGGTGATGATATGGGGGTCGAGATCCTGCGGCTCGGCGAGATTGCCGATGAGCAGGGTCTGCGAGCGGAGGCCTTCCTGCGCCGGCGTCTCGCGCCGGGAGCAGGAGGCGGCAAAGAAGGAAAGAGCGAAGGCGAAAATCAGAATTGAGCACCGGGACATGGGATGCATTAAAGCCTCAAATTCAGGTCCGGCAAGGGGGAGACCGAATATATTGTGTCCAAGGCCTAATAAATCGGCCAATCATTCGTGTCAGGAGCAGGTCTCGTGAATATCGAACCGGAACAAAATCATGCCAGGATTGATGCCAGCTCCTTTGTGCAGGAGGCGGTGGCGCGCCATCAGGCGCCGCTCCTTCGCTATGCGACCCGCCTCCTCGGCGGGGATGCCGACCGCGCCCGCGA
The DNA here is from genome assembly GCA_025363395.1 of Verrucomicrobiota bacterium. GTDB lineage: Bacteria > Verrucomicrobiota > Verrucomicrobiia > Opitutales > Opitutaceae > Lacunisphaera. The sequence goes on along the minus strand of JANYDX010000223.1, from coordinate 11,259 downwards.
TGTGGTGCAGGATACTTTTGTCCGGCTCATGGCCCAGCCGCCGGTGCAGGTGGAGGGGCACGTCGCCGAATGGCTTTTCACCGTCTGTCGCAACCGCTCGCACGATGTGCTGCGGAAGGAGGGGCGCATGAAACGCTTTGAGGAAGGACAAGTCGAGCGGTTGACCGCCGCCGATCCGCGCCCCGGCCGCATGCTGGAGCGCAATGAACAAAATGAAGCGGTTCTCCGGCTGATCGGCCGCTTGCCGCACAACCAGCAGGAAGTCATCCGGCTGAAGTTCCAGAACGGATTCAGCTACCAGGAAATCAGCCGTATCACGTCGCTGTCGGTGACGAATGTCGGCTTCATCCTGCACACCGCCATCAAGGCGTTGCGGCAGGAGATGACTGCGCAACCCGACTAGCCCCGACCAGAGAACTTGGAGAAACCAAACATGGTACAGAGCACAATTTTACCTGATGACCCACGCCTGACCGCCTACGCCCTCGATGAGATGGCGCCGGCGGAACGCGTGGAGTTTGAGCAGCAACTGCGGCAGGATGCCGCCGCACGCCAGGCCGTGGCCGACATTCGGGCCACGGTCGCCTCGCTGACGACAGCGCTGGCGGACGAACCGCTGCCGGTGTCCGCGATGAAAACCAAGGTTGAACTCGCGGCGATTCGGCCGAATGGAAAAGTCCGCCGGCTGGACGGGGGAGTGGTGCCGCCAGCAGGACTGCTGCCCAAGATGATCAAGTTTCCGCAGTTCTATTTCATGGTATCCGGACTCGCGGCGGCGTGTTTTGCGGTTTTCTTCGTCTATTGGGAACAGAACCGGCCCATCCACGAAAAGAAAACCTACCTCGAGGTGCCGCTGGCGGCCGCGAAGAAGCCGGACGAAGGTGCCGTCACTTTGGCGGTTTCGCCGGCGGCAGGACCGGCCGGCGAATTATCCTCCGGCAGTGTGGCCAGTCCGTCGCTGGTGGCGCAGAGCAGCCAGATCGGCGAACTCAAGAAAGTTGAATTCAGTCCGGGTGCGGATCGCGCAAAAGAATCTGAAGTGAGAACGGGAGGCAGAGCACTGCCCGCGAGCATGCGGATTCCTGAAATGGCTGCCCCCGTCCGTCGCGAAAGCGAGTCCAACACGGAGGGCTATGCCTATCACAAGGACAACGAGTATTTGCGGGTGGTCGATCAACCGCTGTCCACCTTTTCGGCGGATGTGGACACGGCCTCGTATGCGAACGTGCGGCGGTTCCTCGTGCAAGGACAGCGTCCGCCCGTGGATGCCGTGCGGATCGAGGAGATGGTTAATTATTTTCCGTACGAGTATGCGGGACCGGAGGTTGATGGACGGGCGGCCTCTGTCGAAGAACGCAATGCGCGGGTTGAGGGCACCCCGCCTGCAGTTAATAAAAAAGCGCCCTTCGCCGCGCACCTCGAAGTGGCCAGTGCGCCTTGGGCGGCGGAACACCGGTTGGTGCGGATCGGCCTCAAAGGGTTGGAAGTCACGGACGCGTCCCGCCCGGCGGCGAATCTGGTGTTTCTGCTCGATGTGTCTGGCTCGATGAATGAACCGAACAAACTTCCGCTCGTGAAACAATCGTTGCGGATGTTGGTCGGCAAATTGCGCGCCGATGATCGCGTGGCCATTGCGGTTTATGCGGGTGCTTCGGGTCTGGTCTTGCCGTCGACGCCGGCGTCGCACCAGGCCGAGATTCTCGAGGCGATCGACCGCTTGGACGCGGAAGGATCGACCAATGGCGCCCTGGGCATCCAGCTAGCCTACGATATTGCCAGGGCCAATTTTATCGCCGGCGGGGTGAACCGCGTGATCCTCGCCACGGACGGTGACTTCAATGTCGGAGTGACGAGCGAAGGCGGGCTCGTGCGTCTGATTGAGGAAAAAGCGAAGAGCGGGGTGTTCCTCAGTGTGCTCGGCTTCGGCATGGGTAACCTCAAGGATGGAATGCTCGAACAACTCGCCGACAAAGGTAACGGCAATTGCGCTTATATTGACTCGCTGGCGGAGGCGAAGAAGACGCTGGTGGAGCAGGCGGGCGGCACGCTGGTGACCATCGCGAAGGATGTGAAGCTGCAGGTGGAATTTAATCCCGCCGCCGTCCAGGCCTATCGTTTGATCGGCTACGAAAACCGGTTGCTGGCAAAGGAGGATTTCAACAACGACAAGATCGATGCGGGCGAGATCGGGGCCGGTCATACCGTGACCGCGCTCTACGAAATTGTGCCGGTCGGGGTGGAAATGAAAGCGGCGCCCGGAGTCGATCCATTGAAGTATCAAGTGACTGTGAATCGCGGCGCAAAGAGCGGGGATCAAAAATCCGGGGAGTTGTTGACGGTCAAGATCCGCTACAAGGAGCCGGCGGGGGACGTGAGCAGCAAACTGGAGTTTCCCTTGTATGAAACCGGGGCGAGCTTCGATGAAGCGACGCCGGATTTCAAATTTGCCTCGGCGGTGGCGGCGTTCGGCATGGTGTTGCGGGACTCGCCGCACAAGGGTGCGACGACCCTAGCGGATGTTGCGCGCTGGGGCCGGGCCGGGCTTGGTCGCGACGCCGGCGGGTACCGCAACGAGTTCATCGGGCTGGTGGAGCGGTCCGAGGGGATTTTGCGCTGAGGCAGACTCGTGATTGGAGCGGTTTTGGTAATCGTCCGCTCCCGGCTTTTCCCGGTTGGCAATCACTTAGGCTTGCCGAGCTAATGTGCTTTGCGATTCTGGCTGCATGGCGATTTTCGGTCCTTTTTCCACGGTGCGGGCGCAATCGGCAGCGGATCCCCGTTTTGCCGCGGCTCATCGGTATGTGGCGGATTTGCTTGATCCGCATTCCCCCATCCACCGCCGCATCCATCAAATCCCCGTGGGCGTGACCGAGCGGGTCGAACTTGAGGGAGGGGCTTTTGCCCTTGAACAGGTTTACCAGTCCAAGCCGCGCCCGGAGGTCTTTCTCGAATCGCACCGCAAATATATCGACGTGCAGGTGATTGTCGCGGGAGCAGAACGGATGGAAGTGCAGGATATCGCCCGGTTGACCATCAGCCAGGCCTATCTGGAGGAGCGGGATTTGATCAAATATGTGGATACCGCGGATACCTCGCATCTCGTCATGACCCCGGGCAATGTCGCGATTTTCTTTCCCGTGGATGTCCACATGTCGACCCTGCTGCCCGTGATGGGTCAGGTGTTGGTGCGAAAATCAGTGGTAAAGGTGCCGGTGGAATAGGCGGTCACTCCGCTGACCGACGCCAATCCGGCGCGGAGCGGAGGTACGCCCTGCTGCAGATACGAATGAATTATCGCCATCACTTTCACGCGGGGAACTATGCTGACGTCTTCAAGCACGTGGTGCTGATGCAGCTGGTCCGCGCCATGCAGCGCAAGGAGAAGGGCTTTCTCTACCTGGATACGCATGCCGGCCGTGGCGGCTATGATTTGTCCATGCCCGCCGTTTTGTCCGGCGGACGTTCGCGCGAGCCGGAATATCCCGCGGGGATTGGCCGCTTCTGGAATTCTCCTGCCGGGTTGCCCCCGGCGTTTGCGGATTATCTGGCGCTCGTGCGACGTTTCAATGACCGCCAGGGTGCAACTGATCCGGAGTTGAAGTTTTATCCGGGATCACCGTGGGTGGCGAAATTGTTGTTGCGGGCGCAGGATCGCATGGCGCTTTTTGAACTGCGGGCGGACGACGCCGAGGCACTGGATTTTGATTTTGCCCGGGAATCCAAGGTGACTGTCCAGGCGATCGACGGTTACACGGGCCTGAAGGCCGTGCTGCCGCCGCCGGAAAAGCGCGCATTGATCCTGATCGATCCGCCGTTTGAGAGCAAAAGTGAGTTTGCGGACATCCTGGGTGGTTTGCGCGACATGCTGAAACGCCTGCCGGGCGCGGTTTGCGCCGTCTGGTATCCGGTGACTGAGCGCGCCCGGGTGGATGAATTTCACCGGGCTTTTCTTGAGCTGTCGCCACCACCGACATTTTTTGCGGAGATCAGCATTGCCGGGGATAGTTCCCTTCTGCGCATGAAGGGGTGTGGTTTGCTGATCCTCAATCCCCCTTGGAAAGTCGACGCCGAGATCCGGGATGCACTCCCAGTTTTTGTCGACCGGCTGAAAGTTGATTCAGGCGCTGGCACGCAAAGCGGGTGGCTGGTGCCGGAGCAATGAGGCTGAGCGGCAGGCGGCAATTTCGTAAAAAACAAAACCCGGCCGAAGCCGGGTTTTGTTTTTTGCGATTTGAAAGTTTTGATTCAGCGCGAGTCTGCGCGGTGAGGACCGCTCATCGATTTGATCGGAAGTGGCTCAAGCACCACCCGTGGACTGACCAAGGCGGGTGGCTTGAACAAGAGCCGGCCGGACGAAATATCCCTCACCACGGCGTCACGAACCGGAGTGAGGGCGGCGGCCAGCGCGGCCAGTGGCCGCTTGCGGAGGTGATTGGGAAAGTAAGTCATCGTCGTGGGAGTGAGGGGTTGCTTCGGGGGCGGCTGGTCAGTGCCGTTGTACTCAGTATAAGAACCTGATTCAGGGTGGTTTGTTCCTGAAAAAGGCGTAAAAAAACCTGTGCGCCAACCGGTTCACGGCAGACGCACAGGTTGCTTCTTCCCAGGCTATGCTACCTGACGGTGCAGAATCGGCGTGCTGGCTGGAACCAGCTGCTTTTTCGGCAACGCGATGGTGAGCACGCCATGGGCGACTGATGCCTGCAGGGCTTCATAATCAAAGCCCATCCCGAGCCGCAGCTTGAGCTGGTAGTCGAGCTGCGCCTTTTCGAGGTGCAGGGCCTGCCAGTTGGCGCGGACGTGATGAGTCTTGCGGGCGGTCACGAAAATATCGGGGCCTTGTGTGGTGATCTCGATCCCACTGGCGTCCACCCCGGGCACGTAGATGACGAGCTTCATGGCCTGAGCCAGGTCATTGCAGTCATAGTGCGGCGACCGAAAGGCCTGGGTAACAGGCTCAGTGTTCGGGAAGCGATTGTGGTGATTGCGATGGATGATGGTATGCATGGTGGTTCCTCTCGTCGGTTTAATACCGCCGGGTCTCCTGGGAGCTGAGGTTAACCGATTTACGGTTTAGTCAGGTCAGGCAGCCCGAGCCGGTGGCTTTAATGGACCACACGGCAATGGTCTGACGCATCTGATGGACACAGTTAAGCTGTCGGATGGCCTTCGTAAGCGAAGTGCCACGCGAGCGGTGCTGAACTGTAAGCGTCGGTGCCATGTTGAACTCAGCGATTAAAATGCACATCTCATGCCGTCCGCCAAGAATTTTTGAAAAGATGACACAAATTGCAGCGGAAGAAAGTGGGAAAGCGTAGGGGGTCACCGGAGGGATGGGTCCGGCGCTTGCCCCCACCGCCGGAAGAGCCTAGCCTGTGTTTGATGAAACCATTGACTGACGCAAAGACGACGGTGGCGGAATTGCGGGAACGGGTGCTTGCCTTTGTGCATGAGCGCGACTGGGAGCAGTTTCACACCCCGAAAAATCTCAGCATGGCGCTGGCGGCCGAGTCGGGCGAACTCATGGAGCATTTTTTATGGGCTGAATCAAAAGACTCGCTCGCCCTCGCCCACGATCCGAAAAAACGTCCTGCGATCGAAGCCGAGATTGCCGATGTCGTGATCTACGCGCTGGAATTTGCCAATATCTGCGGCATCGATCTCGCTGCGGCCATCGAGAGCAAGATGGTCGCCAACGGCAAAAAATATCCCGTTGAAAAGGCCCGCGGACGGGCGGACAAATATACGGAGCTATAAAAAAGCGGAGTCCGGTGGATTCCGCTGCGAGAAGCTCGTTTCCCGGCAATCCGGGAATCAGGCGATGCCGCCGTAACTGAGATAGTCGTCGAGATCGAGGAGATCGGCGAAAGACCGGATATCGTCGCGCACGGAATTGTGGCCCTTGAGCGTGCTCGCAATCCACTCATGGCCGGGAGCGCCGCCGGGGCCGCGCTGTTCCACCCAAGCAGACCAAGTGACCACTTCGAAGTGCTGGCGGTTCGTCCTGGTGTTGACCCATTCCAGCAACTGCACGTCGGTTTTGCCGGTCTTGATTTCGGCCAGCAACATTTCGTGATCGATGCCGGTGAAGGTGAAGAACAGCTGGTCGAGCGGGCAGTTGTAGTGATACTCCGCGCCTTTGCCGCCCAGGACGGCGCGGGCTTTGTCGAGCAGTCGGGGCAGGTGCGCATAGCCACCGAGGCGGACACGGACACTGCGTGGTGGATGTTGAGTGAGGTCGGGCTTGTGGTAGTTGATCATGGGAGTAATTCAGGAAGAGGGAATGCGAGGACCGCGGTGGCAGGCGCAGCCCGGGCTGCATGAAGCGACCGGAGAGGAGGCTGCGGGCGTTTTTTTGCGCCCGCTGATCAGGCCGTAACCACCCATGACGACGCGTCGTACCGGTTGACCCGTGTCCGGGTGATTTTTCAGAGCGTCAGCCAGCATACTTTGCACCACCTCGAACTGGCGGGGGAGTTCGTCCGGATTTTGCGGAATGGTTTCGTAAACGTAGGTCGCCATGAGGGGTGAAACAGGGGGAATGCAGATTTGAGCTTTTGGCAAGGCGCTAACTTTGTTCATCGTGACGGACCGATGAAAACGACCGCTACGCTCGAACGTTACTATGTCCTTCCGTGCTGTTTGCTTCTGCTGAATCTCTGTAACGAGGTCGTTGCCTACAAGTCGCGGCTGATCCACGACGGCTTCCTGCGGACTCTCTTTATCATGGGTATGGTGCTGTTTGGTTCCTCGCTCGTCGCGTTCGCCATCGCCCCGGGGCTCATCTGGACCGTGCAATCCTTGCGCCGCACCAGCCGCTCCACGGCCGGGAGTCTCGGTGAAGTGTTTTTTCTGGGTGGTCTTGGCTTGCTGATTTTCTGGCTCTACTATCGGAACTACCTGCTGGGAACGCAGTATATCCTGCCGTCAGCGTGGAGTAATCAGTGAGGAGAGGTGCGGGTGGTCAGCTGGCACGCACTTCTTCGGGTGTGCAACCTTGCTTGCGCAGGGTCCGCACGGAGAGAGCGTCGTGACGTTTGGCAAGGCGGCGGCCCGTCTCATCGGTGACGAGCGGACAGTGATAAAAGGCCGGCGCGCTGAAGCTGAGCGCGCGGTAAAGCAGCCATTGGCGGAAGGTGGAGCGCATCAAATCCGCGCCGCGCACGACTTCGGTAATCCCCATCGCCGCATCGTCCACCACGCAGGCGAGTTGATAGCTGGGCAGGTCGTCCTTTCGCCACACGAGGAAGTCGCTGAAATTGCGCCCAGCCATTGCGCGCTGTTTACCGAAATGACCGTCGTTGAAAATAAGTTCCTGTTCATCCGGAACACGGAAGCGCCAGTTGGTGGAAATGGGATCGCTCAGCGCGGGCAAAGGCACTCCCGGCGCCGGACGAAACTCGGCCGGATAAAACGGTTCGTCCTCTTCATCCCCGTCGTGCGGCGCGCTGGCTGCAGCCAGCACGTCACGGCGCGAACGGTCGCAGGGATAAATCAGGCCGGCCGCATGCAGGCGCGCGAGCGCTTCGCGGTAGAGCGGAACACGGGCGCTTTGGGAAAGCATCGGCTCTGCCCAAGTCAGGCCCAGCCAAGCCATATCCTCCCGCATGGCGGTGACGAATTCCGGCCGGCAGCGGGAGCGGTCGAGGTCGTCGTTGCGCAGGAGAAGAGTGCCGCCTGCCGCCTGAGCGCGGGTGTGTGCCGTCCAAAACGTCCGGGCGTGCCCGAGATGGAGCAGGCCCGTGGGCGACGGTGCGAGCCGGCCGCGATAAATTGAAACGGAGTTGGCCACTCAGACTCACTAAAGGACACTAACGACGGGCAGACAATCCTCGGTTCGGAGAATTTTGCGGCTACATCTGTCGCCTGATTCAAAGCAAGCAAGCGGGCTTATAATTTAAAATGGGTTCCATCCTGGTGAATTTGGTCCGGAAAATTAGTGCTGATTCGTGTGGATTTGTGGTTTCAAATTCCGGCATGCCGAAATCCCTCTGCGTCTATTGCTCCTCGAGTGACCGGCTTGATCCGAAATATTATGCCGCGGCCACCCAGGTCGGAACGGAAATGGCGCAACGGCAGTGGACCCTGGTGTATGGCGGCGGCAAGACCGGTCTCATGGGGGCTGTGGCTCGCGGCGTGAAAGCCAAGGGCGGCCGGGTGGTCGGGGTGATTCCTGAGTTCATGAAATTGCGCGAACTGGAATTCACCGAGGCGGACGAACTCATTTCCGTCCTCACCATGCGCGAGCGGAAAATGCTCATGGAGACGCGGGCCGATGCCTTCCTCGCTCTTCCCGGGGGCTGGGGAACGCTCGAGGAATTACTCGAAATCCTCACACTCGCGCACCTCGAAGTACTGCGCAAGCCGGTGGTCATTTTTAATCAGGACGGATATTACGACGACCTGTTGCGCCTCTGCGACCGGATCGTGGCGGAGCAATTCATGCACGCTACGATTCATGGCAAATATGTCGTCGCTCGCTCGGTGGAGGAAATTTTTCCGTTGATCGAAAACTGGGCGCACCAGCCCGGTGATGCGAAGTGGTTTCAGACGCGTTGAAGTCCGCAGTCGTTGCGTTCGGAACTGCCCTAGACAGAGAATCCAGGATTGGGTGTCGAGGGAATTTAGCTTTATTAGCCTTACGTTACATTTCTGCGACAGGCTTCAGATAATTGCGCACGACCTGCATCCGATTCTCGGAGAGGTGCGTAGTGTGAGGAATGTTGCCCTCCTGCTTACTGCGTCGCCGGTCTGTATTGATCTCAAGTGTGATCTTGCTCACTGCGATGATGAGGACGGGTCATGCGTCGGAAATTTCCGCGCCCAAGACGATCCCAGCCCTGCTGTTGATCGCGCCGCTGGAGACGACCCCGCTCGACGTCCAAATTCTCGCCAGTCAACGTCGCTTGAAAGCGGCTGCTTTACCCGGCCCGGAATTGGAGCGGCTCGGCTGGCTTTTCATAGCCAAGGCCCGGGCTAGTTCTGATCCGGGTTTTTTTACTTTGGCCGGGATTGCGGCCGACGCCCTTGAGCAAAATTACGCCCTGCCTCAGGAAGCTTGGTTGCTGCGTGGACATGTGCTGCAGACTCGCCACCGTTTTTCCGAAGCTGAGGAACTTGCTCGGCGCCTGGTGGCCGATCGGGGTGCGGCGGCCGATTTCGCCTTGCTGGGCGATGCCTTGTACGATGAAGGCCGCATCACTGAAGCCGCTGACGCTTATCAGCACATGGTCGATCTCAAACCGAGCCTCGATTCCTATGCGCGCGCGGCAACTATTCGCTGGGTCAAAGGTGACCTCGATGGCGCCGTGGAGTTGCAGGCTCTCGCTGTCCGTTCCGGTGGACCGGGCGATTCCGGTGCCCTGGCTTGGAGTCTGTGTCGTTTGGGTCAACTGCTTTGGCAACAAGGTAACGCGCCTGCCGCCTCGGCCAATGCGGCCCGGGCTCTGGAACTTGTGCCGGAATTCGAGCCCGCCCTTCTGCTGCAGGGTCGTTTACTATTGGCTGCTGGTCGGGCGAACGAAGCACTCGTCCCCCTGGCCCGTGCCGTGGCAATTTTGCCGCTGCCCGAGCCGCGTTGGGTTTATGCAGAAGCTCTTGGGGCCGCAGGGAAAAATGACGAAGCGGCGCAGATTGAGGATCGTTTGGTGCGCGAGGGCTTGGCCGAGGATCCGCGCACCGTTGCGCTTTTCCTCGCGACCCGCGGTCTGGATCCCGCGACGGCGGTTCGTCTTGCCCAAGCCGAACTGAAAGTCCGCTCTGACATCACCACGCACGGTGCCAATGCACTGGCGCTGGCCGGCGTGGGCCGGTTGGACGAAGCCCTCGACCAAGGCCGCGCTTCGCTCGCCGAAGGCACCGTCGACGCCCGGCTTCTGCTGTACGCCGGTCACGTGGCTGCGCTCGCCCATCAGGCCGATGCGGCCGCCTTGCTTGAACGAGCGGGCCGACTGTCTGAACTGCTCCTGCCTTCGGAGCGCAGGTTGCTGCAAGAATCACTTTCGTTGCTTCCCCCAGGCTCCGGCCCGAAGGACAACCTAATCAAAACCACATACAATAAAACATCATGAATCCCATGTCTAAGCCCGCGAAAACCACGGGCGTATTCGCCCGGATTGCCGCTGTTGTGCTGCTCAGTGCCGCACCTGCGTTCGTTGTTGCCTCCAGTCATATGGACGCACCGCTCATCACCCTCGATCCTTCCGCCAACACGACCGACGTCTACGCGTTTGTCAGTCAGCGTGACGGAGTGAAGTACCTCACCACGGCCCTTTCCGTTTATCCACACGAGGAGCCGGGGGTTGGCCCAAACAAATATAATTTCGACGACAATGTGCGGTACGAGATCCATGTCTCGACCGGCCACGATCTCGCCGCCGGCCGGCCGACGTATACCTATCAGTTCAGTTTCAAGACGGCGTACAAGAACCAGGCGACGATCCTGCAGTCGTACCTCGGTGTGATTCAGGATGTGGGCGATGCCTCACAAAACCTGACGCAAACCTACACGGTGAAGCGCATTGAACGCCGCACCCAGCACGCGACTGTTTTGGGCAGCGGCATGGTGCCACCCAATAATCAAGGTGTGGCCACGCCAGCGTACAACGTGGATAATAATGGCGACTTGGTGGCGCGCGACGGTGTCGCTGATGCAGCCAATCTCGACCGCTATACCGCCCAAACCGTGTATTCCATGGAAGGATACCGGGTTTTCGCCGGTCAGCGCGAAGATGGATTCTATGGTGACATCAACGCGATCTTCGACCTCCTGAAATTGCGCACGCTCAGTTCCAACCCGGCGATCGCGAAATCGTTCTTCGACAGCCAGGCAGGTTTCAACGTCCACACCATCGTGCTCGAGATTCCTCTTTCCGCCATCGGTGGCGACCAGCAGGTGGCCGGCGTTTACGCCACAACCAGCCGTCAGCGCGTCAACGTGCTGCCAGAGGCTAATGGTCACGGAAATGATCGGGGGGTGACTTACGGGGAATTTGTTCAAGTCGGACGTCAGGGCAATCCGCTCTTCTGCGAGGCGCTCGTGGCGATCCAGGACAAGGATCTCTACAATCGCACGTCGCCAACGGTCGATGCGACTCTCTTTGCGAAATACGCGTCCAGCCCGGAGCTCGGCGCACTCATCAACGCCCTGGTTTTTAACGGCGCGGGTGGTTTCCCAACGACTGATCGCTCTGACCTTGTCGGCATCTTCATTCCTGATTTGATCAAGGTCGATCTCTCCACGTCCGCCGCCCGTCTGGCGGG
>JANYDX010000495.1 GCA_025363395.1 Verrucomicrobiota bacterium | reverse complement strand
CCGCGCCAGGAGTGGACCACGCTGCCCGCGGGCAGATTCGGATGCAGAATTTCATCCCATCCCATCAGCTGTTTGCCGTATTTCGCCAGTATCGCATGCACCCGGGTGTTGAAGTGGGCGTGCAGTCCCGCGTTATCCTTGAGCTGATGCGAGCGGATGAATTCCTGAATCGCCAGGTTCGCCGTCCACTGCACCCCGTTGTTTTCATCGCCACCGATGTGAATGAAATGATCAGGAAAAAGCGCTGCCATCTCGCCCAGAAATCCATCGAGGACCGTGTAGACTTCCTCGTTGGTGGGATCGAGCACTGGATCGAAGACACCCCATTTGCGTTCGATGCCGTGCGGGCTGCGGGCGCTGGCCAGCGTCGGATAACCGACGAGCCAGCTGGTGGCGTGACCGGGCAGGTCGAACTCCGGCACCACACGGATGCCGCGGGCCACCGCATACGCGATGATCTCGCGCATCTGCTCCTGCGTGAAGTAGTGGCCGTCGGAACCGAGTTCGTGCAACCGTGGAAATTTTTTGCTCTCAATCCGGAAACCCTGGTCGTCCGTCAGGTGCAAATGCAGCACGTTGAGTTTCACGAGGGCCATCCCATCCAGATTGCGTTTGATAACTTCCATCGGCTGCCAGTGACGGCAGACGTCAATCATGAGACCGCGCCATGGAAAACGCGGGTGGTCCATAATGTGAACCGCCGGAAGAAACCAGCCGCCCGCATCCGATTGAACGAGTTGTAGCATCGTTTCCAATCCGCGCAGCACACCCAGTGTCGTCGGTGCCCGCAACTCGGCTTGTGTCGCCGAAATACTCAAGGCGTATGATTCGTCCTCACGTAGTTGCGGAATGGTTGCGCTCAGTGAAGTGCAATCGATCACCAGAGCGGCGGACTCGTACTTTCCGGCCGGCACGTACTCGCCCGTCGGCGTACGGAAGAAGCCAAGGCCAGTGCGTTCCTCCAGACGGCGGAGTGCCCGCGACAGCGCTCCCGACAAGCGGTCATCCAACGCCCCACAAACGACGACCTGAAAGGTGCCGTCGAGTTTCAGCTGACCGGCCTCCGGCTGAAATGCAGCCGGCACTGGCATAAGGGGTGGTGCCACGGGAATGGCCATTGAACGGACAGTCATCAAAACGAAACAGCCGAAGAGCAAGACGCGAGACATAATCGACGTGGGCAAGGGTTATCCGGATCGACCGCGCGAATGCACAGCCGAGTTGACAACCCAGCGTACCCCTGCAGACAAAAAACGCCAAGCGCTTTAACCGTGCATTTAGGATCGATTGTTCCCGCCAGCCCGCTTGAGAAATAGGTGGGCGGTGTCCGGCGGCCACGCCAGACACCCTCAGCCCGGTTTAAAGACCTACTGGGGGGTTCAACACAAATTGAACCGCTGAAAGGTCGAAGCCACTTGAAGCCGAATTTTTGGCGGCCGTGGTCAGCCGAATCGCATGGGTATCCGCCGATGAAAACACCACGTTGCCCAAGGTCACGGTTTGATGCGCAGCGGAGGCGGCATACTGGTCGATGGTCGCACCAACAGTCAGGCCGTCAACTTTCACGCTGTGCTTCGCCCTCGTTGGATTGCTGCGATAAATAAATTGAAGCTGATAGGTGCCAGCCGGAATACTCGAAGTCGTGAACTGGACCCATTGGCCCGTTGCCGTGGACGCGAGCTTTACCCAAGTACCGCCGGGTGCCGCAGGGTCATTGGTCGTTGAGAGGGCCGGACCGCTGCTGGTGCGCGTGAGAGTATTCGCCTGCAACGCCAGGTTGATCTTGAGAGTGCCTGATGCCGATCCACTGTAGTTAATATCGCTCACCGTCGCGACCACCGCATAGGATCCAGAGTTGATCGGGACCGTCGCGCTGCCGTTGTAAGTCACACTGAAGCCGAGCGCAGCGGGCGCGGTGGCGACCGTGACCGGGCGGGCTGTGCCATTGTAGGTCTGGGCCAGACCGGTCAGCGTCACCGTCGCGGCGGCCTTGGAGGATACTCAGCGTCCCGGTGGTCGAACCCGCGTAATTTGCGTCAGTGATCGTCGCCCTGATCACATAGGATCCGGCATTGGTTGGAACAACGGTGCTTCCACCATAGGTCACCCCGACAACGAGGCCTGCGGGCGTCGTGTTTGTGCTGACTGGGCGCGGAGAACCATTGTAGGCCTGATTCAAATTGCCCAGCGCAATTGATGCGGTGGCTTGGCCAATCACCAGCGTGCCGGGGGCCGAACCCGTGTAGTTTGCATCAATCACCGTCACCGCCACCGCATAACTTCCCGCGTTGGTGGGCGGCGTCGTGCCACCGGCATAAGTGACACTGACGGCCAATCTCGCCGGAGTGGTTGAAACGGCGATGGCTTTGGGTGATCCGTCATAGGTTGGATTTAAACCGCCGAGAACAATCCCGGCACTGGTCTTGCCCACCACGAGGGTGTCGCTCGCAGAGCCGGTGTAGTTCGTATCAGTGATCACTGCCGCAACCCCATAGGAACCGGCATTCACCGGAGCGCTGGCGCTGCCGTTGTAGTTCAAGGACAACGCGAGGCCGGCGGGAGTCGTGGTCGCGGAAACAAATTTGGGCGTACCATCGTAGGCAAGATTGAGATTGCCGAACGCAATTGCC
>JANYDX010000075.1 GCA_025363395.1 Verrucomicrobiota bacterium | reverse complement strand
ACCGCAGCGCCGGGTGCTCGGCGTTCTGCAAGCCCGCGGAATGTTCGCGCCGCGAGAGGCAGCGGAGTAATCGCCCGACCGGAGCGCCTGAGCTCAAGTCGGGATTTCTGATTTAATTATTAAACCGGAAGAGAGCCACGTCGCCGTCCTTGAAAACGTATTCCTTGCCTTCGAGACGATATTTGCCGGCCTCGCGGGCGGCGGCCACACTGCCCAGGGTGGTGAGGTCGGTGTAGGAAACGATCTCGGCCTTGATGAAGCCCTTTTCAAAATCGGTGTGGATCACGCCGGCCGCCTGCGGTGCTTTCCAACCTTTGACGATGGTCCAGGCACGGACTTCTTTTTCGCCGGCAGTGAAGTAGGTCATCAGGCCGAGCAGATTGTAAGTGCCCTTGATGAGGGCGGAGACGCCGGAATCGTCGACGCCGAGATCCTTCAGGAAAGCCGTGGCTTCCTCAGGTGGGAGATCGATGAGCTCCGACTCGATTTTCGCACTGATCGGCACGTAGGCGGCGTCATGATGCGTGCGGACAAACTCCGCGACTTTCTGCACAAAGGGATTTTGTTCAGCGTTAGCGAGATCGGACTCTGCGACGTTGCACGCGAACAGCACGGGCTTTGCCGTGAGCAGCTGAAACAGTTTCATCATCGCCACTTCTTCGGGCGTGGCTGCGAGCGTATTGGCCGTTTTACCGGCGTTGAGGTGCGGCTCGAGTTTCTGCAGCAGCGCCAGTTCAATGATCGCTTCCTTGTCGCCGGCTTTGGCGCTTTTTTGTGTTTTGGTCATGCGTTTCGCGACCGCTTCGAGATCGGCGAGCACGAGCTCAGTTGTGATCACCTCGATGTCGCGCACGGGATCGACGCCGCCCATGGTATGAATGATGTCATTGTCCTCGAAGCAGCGCACGACCTGCACAATCGCATCCACTTCGCGAATCGTGGCGAGGAACTGGTTGCCCAGGCCTTCGCCCTTGCTCGCACCGGCGACCAAGCCGGCGATATCGACGAATTCGATGGCGGCGGGGACGACCACGTTTGTCTTGGCGATTTTTTGCAGAACGTAAGCCCGAGGATCGGGCACGATGACCACCCCGACATTCGGGTCGATGGTGCAAAATGGATAATTAGCCGCCTCCGCTTTGCGTGAGCGGGTGAGAGCGTTGAAGAGAGTGGACTTGCCTACATTGGGCAGACCGACGATACCGGCTTTAAGCATAAGATTGGCGGGGGGAAGGGTCGCATGCAGCGGTGGCACTGGGGGCTTGACAAGTGCAAAGTTGTTCTGACTCTTCTGCCTCTTTTCCTACCTGAACACCGCTGTTCGCAAAGCATCTACTTACATACAATGGCACTTAAAATCCGTCTTTCCCGCGTTGGCACCAAGAACGAACCGCATTATCGCGTCGTGGTGGCCGAGGAACGTTCCCGTCGCGATGGTGACGCCGTCGAGCAAATCGGCGCTTATAACCCCCGCGCCAAGGGCAACCCACTGACCATCAAGCTGGACCGCGTCGACTACTGGATTTCGAAGGGAGCCAAGCCGACTTCCACCCTGCATGCGATGATCAAGCGCTCACGCCGCGCTGCGACTGCCGCGGCTCCTGCGGCCTGAGTCGGTATAAGTCGGGCTTTATGCCTGATAGACGGGCATAAACCCATCAATCTAAGGTTCGGCTCGCGCCGGACCTTTTTTATTGGATAATTTCCCCATGCGCATCGACGTCTTGACGCTTTTTCCCGCCATGCTCGACGGGTTCCTCTCCGAGAGCATGATGGGGCGCGCCCAGGAGGCGAAACTACTCGAGATCAAAGTCCATAATTTGCGCGACTGGACCACGGACAAACATCGCGTGACCGATGACCGGCCGTTTGGTGGCGGAGCTGGCATGGTGGTGAAATGCGAGCCCGTTTTCGCGGCCATTGAGCAACTGCAAACTCCCGGGTGCAGGAGGATTTATCTGACTCCCGACGGCACGCCGCTCTCACCCGCACTGGCAATGAAGCTGTCAACTGAACCGCACCTCGTGCTTTTGAGCGGACATTACGAAGGCATCGATCAGCGGATTCGCGAAAAAATCGTCGATCAGGAGATTAGTATCGGGGATTATGTGCTTACCAACGGTACACTTGCAGCGGCGGTTTTGATCGATGCGCTGGCCCGTTTCATTCCGGGAGTGCTCGGTGAAGAAAAGTCGTTGACGACGGAAAGTTTCACCAGCAAGTTGCTCGACTTTCCTCAATACACGCGTCCCGCCGTTTACCGCGGCATGTCCGTGCCAGAAGTTCTCCTCTCGGGCAACCACGGCGAAATCGACAAGTGGCGGCACGCGCAACAGATGGAAAAAACCCTGCAGGTCCGACCCGATTTACTCAAATAACCAGCCATGAATCCCATCATCAAAGAAATCACCGCCGTTCAGGTGAAACATAACGTTGCGCCGTTCAAAGTCGGCGACGGTGTCCGCGTGCACACCAAAGTGCGCGAGGGTGACAAGGAGCGCGTGCAGATTTTTGCCGGCATTGTCATCGCCCACAAGGGCAGCGGCATTCATGAAACCTTCACTGTCCGTCGCATCAGTTATGGCGAAGGCGTGGAACGCGTGTTTCCAGTCAACTCACCGAACATCGAAAAGATTGAGGTCGAGAAAGACTCCAAGCCCGGCAAGGCCCGTCTCTATTATCTCCGCACCCGGACCGGCAAAGCCGCCATGGCCGTCAAGGAGAAACGTTACGATGCCTCTTCCGCGGCCAAGGCCTGACCTTCCGCCCAATCCAATTTCAAAGCGAGCCACCTGGCTCGCTTTTTTTATGTCAAAAATTGGGCTTTGCACCCTGCGATTTGACAGCGTTAATGAGTTTTCAAGCATTTCACCCACTTTCAAATATGAAACTTCAGATCGAAATTCTCGCGCAAGCTTCTGCTCAAGCCCGCGGCCTCGCCATCGATGCCGTGCATAAATGTTCTTCCGGCCATCTTGGTCTGCCACTCGGCTGCGCCGAGATCGGCGCAGTGCTTTACGGCCATGCCTTGGTGCACAATCCCGATGCACCCCGCTGGCTGAACCGCGACCGCTTCGTGTTGTCCGCCGGCCATGGTTCGATGTTTCTCTACACTTGGCTGCACCTGAGCGGCTACGATCTGTCACTCGAGGAAGTGAAGAATTTCCGGGCTTTACACAGCAAGACCCCAGGCCATCCGGAATTCCATGAGACCCCTGGTGTCGAGGCCACCACTGGTCCGCTTGGCCAAGGTATAGGCAATTCGGTCGGTATGGCGATGGCCGGCCAGATGGCGGCAGCGCGCTTCAACACGCCGGGCCACGAAATATTTAATTACCATGTCATCTGTCTGGCGGGCGATGGTTGCATGCAGGAAGGCGTGGCAATGGAGGCGGTCGAATTCGCGGGCCATCAGGGCCTCGATAATCTTATCCTGATCTACGACTCAAATGACGTGACGCTCGATGCGATGGCGAACAAGACGCAGAGCGAAAATACCGCCGCCCGATTCAAGGCGATGAACTGGGACGTGCAAACTCTGACCGACGGACATGACACGACGGCGATTCTCAAAGCCATCAACAAGGCCAAGAAGGCGGTCAG
>JANYDX010000008.1 GCA_025363395.1 Verrucomicrobiota bacterium | reverse complement strand
CGGGCAGCAGCACTTGCAGCCGCGCATCCGGATCGCCGAGGAATGGCTCGCCCTTCACGGTCGCCGCATCACCGATGATCACCTTCGGCCCGGCCACGCCCACCAGCGGCACAAACTTCTTCTGGAAAAGGGTCACCCGCGTCCCGCGCTTCGGCGCCGTGATTGACCAGGCTTCGCCGGCAGGAGCGAAAAAATAGCCACCGGCCCCCAGCCGTTGCTTCAACCGCCCGATCGTCACGACGCCGCCACCGGTTTCGAAATAGCCCGCCGTCTCGATTTCGTTCGCGGGCAGCGCCGCTCGTCCACCGGTCTCGAAGGTCACAAGCAGTTGCGCGAAATTAGCCCCGAGCGCCGGGGAAATGAGAATCACTGTCGCGGCTCCGCTGATGCCAGGCACGTTGCTCTTCACGTGCCCGTCGGGCGCGAGGAGGGCGTGGCGGGCGGCAACGTGGGTGCGGGTCTGGCCGTGGGGAATGCTCATGTGGTCACCTGTGTGGTTTGAGAAACTGACCTGACTGCGGCCGGTTCGTCAACCAGCCATCAGCCCACACCGCACAGCCGCGCACATAGGTGTGGGTCACACGCACCCGGCTCTTCCGCCCGACATAAGCGCTGATCCGGTGCCGGGTCCAGAGATCGTCCGCCTTGATCGTGCGCTGGTCGTCCCGTTTCAGCAGGCAGAAGTCAGCGTCGCGCCCCACGGCCAGCTGGCCCTTGCGTTCGTCGAGACGAAAACGCCGGGCGACGTTCCGCGCCAGCACGGCAGCGAGCCGGGGCAAGTCCTTTTCCCAAGTCGCTTCGCATTCGTTGAACAACAATTCAAACCCATGCTGCACGCCGGTGATGCCGCCCCAGATGGCGAAAAAATCCTCCGACGTCTTCATCTCCGGCGGCGCCGGCGAGTGGTCCGAGCCAATCGTCTGAATCCGTCCCGCACGAAAGTCGTCCCACAGAGCCAGCCGGCGCTTCTCATCGCGGATCACCGGCGAGCACTTTGCCGGTGCACCAATTTTCACGACGTCTTTTTCGTTGAGCAGCAAATAATGCGGACACGTCTCCGCCGTCACATCCACGCGCTGCGCCCTCGCCTCGGTGATGAGTGCGATCCCCTCGGGACTGCTCACATGCACGATGTGCAAGGCACAGCCGGTCTCACCCGCCAAGTCCAACGCCACGCGAATCCCCTCCAGCTCGACGGCGACGGGTCTCGATGCGAGGTAGGCCCGTGCATCGCTGCGACCCTTGGCTCTTTGGGCAGCGGTGAATTTGACTGCGAGGGCGTCGTCTTCCGCGTGGACCGCGACGAGCATCCCGAGCTTCGCCGCCCGCTTCATGCCCTCGCGCAGCGACGCGGCGTCGACTCGCGGAAAACTGGCGATTCCGCTGTCGCACATGAACGCCTTCAGCCCGATGGCGCCGGCATCGCGCAGGCCGGCGAGCTTGTCGAGATTGCCGGGCACCAACCCGCCCCAAAGCGCGAAATCGGTGCATGCCTGTTTTTCAGCAATTTCGCGCTTCGCGCGCAAACCCGCCGCATCCAGCACGGGCGGCTCGGAATTCAGCGGCATATCGAAGAAGCAGGTGCCACCGCCCGCGGCGAGCGCCGCCGAGCCGGTGGCCAGTCCCTCCCATTCCGCACGACCTGGCTCGTTGAAATGCACATGGGCATCGATGATACCGGGAAATACATAGCTGCCCGTCGCATCCAGGATGGCGACGGTGTGATCGTTGATCTCGGATTCCCTCAGCACGATCCGCCCGTCGATGATCCCCAGATCGGCGCGAAGGATACCGTCGGGCGTCACGACCTGACCGCCGCGGACCACCAGATCGAGCCGCTCGGGTTCGGGCGGAGTGATGGACTGTTTCTTTTTGGCCAAGGAAGGAAATTAACCGGACGCTAACCACAAATCTACACCAATGGTTCACTAACGAAGAGGGAACCCAACTCCGCCGAAGGAGCAAGGAGCGCGGCGAGTCCTTTCGCCGCCGCGTAAACCGGACGGGGCACCGCGCAACCGGCGTTTTCTGTCATTGCGGCGGAATACTCCGGTGTTTCAATTGTGCGCATGGAGGTCACGCCGTCCTTATCCGGGTTCATTCGCATAATCCGCGGAAAGTTTTTCCAGGAAATCCACCACCACCCGCAGCGCGACTTCAAGATCCTTGGGCGAGGCGTATTCATCGGGATGATGACTCAGCCCATCGCGACAACGCACAAACAGCATCGCGATCGACGTGAGCGAGGCCATCACCACGCCGTCGTGGCCGGCCCCGCTGATGAGCGTCAAACTTTTGCCCTGGACCGCCCGGACGCTGCGCGCGAGCCGCGTCGTGAGAACGGTTGAGCAGGGAGTCGCCTGATGTCGCATTGTCGGCTGCCATTCGCACTGAAGCTGGCGGCGACGGGCGGTCCGCTGCGCCTGCCGCACCAGTTCAGCGAGGGCCGCGTCGCAAATCGCATCATTGGGATGCCGCACATCGAGCGACAGCACCGCCTCACCCGGAATCACATTGGCCGCGCCCGCCTGGACATTGATGGTGCCCACCGTGGTCACCAGCGGGGGCCGGGCTCCGGCAAAGGCTTCCGCAAAAACAATGAATTCGGCCGCACCCGCCAATGCATCGCGCCGCAGATTCATCGGCGTCGTGCCCGCGTGACCAGCCTTGCCACGGAAGGTGAGCCGGCCGCGCGCCTGACTGGCAATGGTCGAGACCACCCCGACCGCGAGCTTCTTGGCCTCCAGCACCGGCCCCTGCTCAATGTGGACCTCGATGTAACCTAATAGGTTACTTGGGCGGTGGGCGGGCCGGGGCGGTTTGAAACGTTTTTCCGCATGGGCCTCGATCACATCGAGCAAGGTTTGATTGCGGGCATCACGCAATTTCAGATCGGCCATCCGCAAACGGCCGGTGTAGGCCTTGCTCCCAATGTAGGCCCCGGTGAAACGCACCGCCTCCTCCTCGGAGAAACCCAGAATTTCAACATGGAACGGCAGGACGACACCACGTTGCTTCAATTCCGCCAGCGCCACGATTGGCAGCACCACGCCCAGCGCACCATCAAACCGGCCGGCGTTGCGCACCGTGTCGAGATGCGAGCCCATCAGGAGGGTTTTCGCGCCGGGCGAGGGTGATTCGAGCCGCCCGATGAGATTGCCGGTTTCGTCCTCGCGCACCGTCAGGGCCGCTTCACGCATCCAGCCACCCACGACAAGATTGGCCCGCTCCATTGCCGGCGAAAGAAAAGTCCGGGTCAGCCGTCCCGGCTCATCGGTCACGCGCCCTAGTTCGTCCAGCATGCGGGCCAGTTGGTGGGGATGGGCGTCCATGAATGAATCAGCTTCCCCGGTAGGTGTTATAACTCCAGGGGGTGACCAGCAGAGGTACGTGATAACCGGCGCTGGCGTCGGTGATCGAAAAACGGATCGGAACCTTGTCGAGGAAGGCGCATTCGACGCCTTTCGTCGTGAAGTACTCTTTCACCCCGAAGACGAGTTCATAGGAACCGGCCGTGAGCACGGAAGCGTCGAGTAGAGGAGCATCGGTCCGGCCGTCGGCATTGGTCGTGACGGCCTTGAGCAACTTCGGGGCGGTCCCGTGCTGCCAAAGTTCGATTTTCATTCCTGCCGCAGGTTTGCCGCAGGTGAGATCGAGGACGTGGGTGCTGAGTTTGCCGGGCATGGAAGAATTTATTTAAACACTCAGGAACACTATTCAGACACTAATGGAGACAACCAGTCTGCGCAAAGCTTCATTCGTGAGTGAGTAATTAGTGTAGGTGAGTGCCAAAAGCATCTTGAAGCCGGAGCCACGCGATCTTTTCGATTTCGCCGAGCGCGGTGGCATGCTCGGTGGCGGGGGAATTTGTCAGGCGTGACTTCATGGCGGTCACAATTGCATCCTTCGCATTCAACCGCGCACAGATGATGAACGGAAAGCCAAATTTGCCGCGGTATTCATCGTTCAGTTTTTGGAACGCGCCCAACTCAGCGTCAGTCAGTTGATCGAGCCCGGCGCTAGCCTGTTCCCTGGTCGATTCTCTGGTCAACTGCTTCTGGCGGGCCAGCCGCCCGGCGAGATCGGGATGAGCCCGGATGAGCGCGACCTGTTGCTCCCGCGGACCCGACTGCATCGTCTGGCAAAGGTTCGCGTGCAGATGCGCGGCATCACAAAAGGGCCGGAGTGGCCAGGTCTGCTCCGCCACCCAGGGCGAATGCTCGAACAGAGGACCGAGCGCGGCGGTGAAGGCCGCACGTTCACAGGTGTTAAGTTCGCTAATCGTGAGTGGCATCGTGAATAGGAAGAAAATGACGAATATCGAATGACGAAATTATGCAACTGTGGTAGCCGCGACATTTTCGTCATTCGTCATTCGTCATTCGTCATTCGTCATTCGTCATTCGTCATTCGTCATTCGTCATTCGTCATTCGTCATTCG
>JANYDX010000550.1 GCA_025363395.1 Verrucomicrobiota bacterium | reverse complement strand
CATCAGTTGGGAAAGGGCAGCGACGGAGTACGGGGGAGCGCACACCTTGAAGCGGCGGGCCACCAGCAGCAGCACCAGCAGCGACATGCTTTCCCGTGTCGCATGATTCAGGCTGTGCCAGGCGGTCTGACTGCTGCGGTAATGGACGTTCTGCACCGCATATGTGATCTGGCCGCCGACGAGGACAAACAGCCAGAATACATAAAGGCCCAGCATCAAGATGGGCAGGATACCGACCGAGCCGTACAGCCGGTTGGTGGAAACCACGTTTCGAAAATAGAGGAACGCGAGGTAGTTGTTCAGGAAAAGCAGCACCGTGACAATTACCGCCCCCACCAGCGCCGCCCGCCATTTTACCCGGGTGTTTGGAATCAGCCGGTAAAACAGCGTCAGGATTATGATCAAAAGCACCGCGGATGTGGATCGCAGCAAAAGCGTGTATAGCGGCTTCAACTCCTCCTGCAGCGGCAGTTTGTCCGTGTAGACCTTGATGAAAGTTCCGGCCGAGAAAAGTGTGAGTGAAGTGAAAAACAGCACCGCGCCCACCGTGATGACTGCCCAATAATAGACGATGCGAGTCAGCCAGTTTCGGCCCCGGCGCACGCCCCAGATATCGTTGAAGGTTTTCTCGATGCTGGTGAAAAGGAGAATGACGATGATCAACAGGGCCAGCACCCCGACTACTCCAGCGGCGCCGGAATGACTGTGACTGATGAAATTGTTGATGATCTTGATCATCTCCGGATCAGCCGGTGCCCGGGCAGGATCGCCCGAGGTCGCGGGATGTGCGGCCCGCAGTTCGGTCCTGCTCGCACCATGGGCTTCTTCATCGGAGACGACGCGCTGGTATTGGACGACTTGGGGGGCGATGAAACTGATGACGTCGTTCAGTCCATTGGCCACCAGTGCGGGATCGCGATCACCGAGGGCAAATCCGGAAATGAGCACCACAATGGCGATCAGCGGGCCGAGCCCCAGCAACGAGCTGTAGCTGAGGGCGGCGGCGCGCGGTGCCACCTTGAGTTCCTGCAAGCCAGACAGCGTGATGGAAAGAATGCGCAAGAGCGCGAAGCCGCGCCCTTTCAGGCTGCGATCACGTTTCAACCCTGCGGCCCAGATTTCGTGTGACCAAAGCCTGCGGAGCCGGGGCAGGAGTGGGGATGGAGCCATGACTAATCCGGGCGTCCCTGGCTGGACTCAGCTGTAGGAAAGAGTGGCGAGCATGATTATGCCGCCCAGCCCCATCAGGGCGGCCACCGCGAGGGGAATGTAACTCAAAAAGATGGTGCAGAAGTAGAGTCCCACCGAGCCCGCCGCGACAGCGATCATCGGGGTGACCTGGCCTTGCGTCATGAAAAGAAAACCCATGCAGCCCAATCCAAATGCCGCCCGAAAACGGACAAAGGGATAAAGGCTGATCACGCCCAGCAGCAGTAGCATTCCGATGACCACATCCACCGCACCGAGGAACATGAGCGGCCTCAGCGCAATCTTGGGCAGGTCCAGCGCAATCACGTCATCGATGCCGGGCAGAATCAGGGTGGCCGCGCTGAGCAGGCTGATGGCGGCGGCGGAACGCGTGCCCCAGAGGGCGGCGTTCATCATCATCACGCTTTTATCCATCTTATCCTTGGTGTCCTCAGTCTTGCCTTCGGCGGCGGCGAGAAACTGTTGCACCGTGATGGGTGTGTCGCTGTTGGCTTTGTCCTCGTTAACCACCTTGAACTCCTTTTGCTTGAAGCCCATTTTCTTCTTTTCCGGCCAGAGGAGGGACTTCATTTGCTGACTGCTGCTGATCAACAGCCATTGTTCGGTGGCAGCGTCGTAAAAATAAGTCTCGGCGGTAATCTGGCCGGCTTCGACGAGGGAGACCAGTTGTTCCATCGTGAACGGGCCGCGTGCTTCAGTGTCACTCGCCCCGCGGACGTAGATTTCTTGATTGGCCATCACTCAGGTATGTTGTCGCCCGCCCGGTTTGCGGCAAGAGCGAAGTGGGTGGGAAGGCCGGTGGTGCCCTTCTGGCGGGCGGCTTCACGTATTATTGATAAAAGGAAGACGGCTCACATCCGCTCCAGCGTGCGCAGGCCGAGCAAATGCAGGCCTGTCTCCAGCACGATGAGCGTGCGGTGGCAGAGCAGCAAGCGGCGGGCGCGCACCGCGGCGTCGTCCACGATCACCTTGTCGGCGGCGTAGAATCCGCTGAATTCTCCGGCGAGTTCGTACAAGTAGAGTCCCAGAAAGTGCGGACGAAGAGTGTTCGTGGCGAGTTGTATGGCATCGGGAAACTTCACCAGTTTCCGGGCCAGCGAAATTTCCTGGAGGGATTCCGGGGCGGTCGCTGACCCCACGGGCGGTTCGGCCGGATTAAGTGAGGCCTTGCGGAAAATGCTGCGAACGCGGGTCACGGCGTAGAGCAGATACGGCGCGGTGTTGCCCTCGAAACTCAGCATCTTCTCCCAGGAGAAGACATAATTGCTGCTGCGGTTTTGCGAGAGATCCGCGTATTGCACCGAACTGATTCCGATGGTGCGCGCAATCGTGCGGCGCTCCGCCTCGGGCAGGTCCGGGGTTTTTTCCGTGACCAGGGCGTAGGCGCGTTCCTCGGCCTCGCCCAGCAGTTCCTTGAGCTTGATGGTGCCGCCGTCGCGGGTGCGGAGCGCCTTGCCGTCATCGCCCGTTACCGCGCCGAAGATGACGTGATGCAGTTCCGGCAGGCGGTATTTTTTTGCCGCGAACCATTTTTTCACGGTCAGGAAAAGTTGCTCGAAATGATCCGTCTGCCGGAAATCGGTGACGATCACGATGCCGTGGGCGTGAAAATTTTCTGCGCGATAGAGCGCGGTGGCGAGATCAGTGGAGGCATAGCCGCTCGCCCCATCGCCTTTGCGCACCATGAAAGGATTCGGCCGCTCGGCATTGCGGCTGAAGCGCGGGTGTTCGTCGTGAAAGACGACGAGTGCGCCGCCGCTCTCTTCCGCGAGTCCACTCTCGCTGAGTTCGCGATAAACCCGGGGAACTTTGTCGTTATAGAAACTTTCCCCAAGGGTGACGTCGAACTTGATCCCGAGCTGATCGTAGATTTGCTGGAATGCCGCGAGGCTGACGTCGTTGATTTCCTTCCAGATCTCGAGATTGGTGGAGTCACCGTCCTGCAGCCTGACCAATTCATGGCGAGCTTCCTCCAGCACGGATGGATCGGCGTCAGCGGCGGTGTTGCCGACTTTGTAGAGGCGTTCGAACTCCTCCAGCGGATCGGTGGCGAGGGCGGCGGGGTCGAGGTGGCGTTTGTGGGCCCAGATTAATTTTCCGAACTGGGTGCCCCAGTCGCCGATATGATTATCGCGAATCACCTTGGCGCCGCTGAAGGCGAGGAGCCGGCAAATGGCTTCACCGATGACGGCAGAGCGCAGGTGGCCGACATGCATTTGTTTGGCCGTGTTCGGCGAGGAATAGTCCACAATCCACGTCTGTCCCTGGCGCGCGCTAGCTGCGCCGTTTTGCAAATCCTGCGCGGAACCATAGGCCTGCAGCCACCCGAGCAACGCGGCGGGTTTCAGGCGGAAGTTAATGAAGCCCGGGCCGGCCAGAGTAAGGTCAAAATCTGTCTGCAAAGCGCCCAGGAGATCGACGATTTGCTGGGCGAGAGCCCGGGGGTTCTGTTTGGCGCGTTTGGCGAAGGCGAGGGCACCATTGGCTTGAAAATCACCGTTGGCCGGATCGGCCACTCGCACTTCGGATTCGAAGCCTTGATCAGTCAACCCGAGCGCCTTGGCGGCGGCCCGGATGGCAGTATCGAGGTGGGTGGCGACGTTGAACGGAAGAGGCATCCATTGATTGAGGAATTGCGCTTGGCTTTGAGCAAGAAGGATTTTGGCGCGTGGCCGCGGTCCGCGCAATCAACGGATTTTCGCTGAGCCATCGATTCGGAAATTAGGTTGGAAGCTGGAAATTTTAGGCTCGACAAAATCAGCAAAACTCTTTGCCTTTGCGAGCTTTGCGCCACATGGCGCCACCCCCGACACACATTCGTGACCATTATGAGAAAACGTCCTATTCCAACGCGCCGCTTCATTAAACCATCGTTTACTTCCCTGATTGAGAAGAAACGCGATGGTCAGGAATTCACTCAGGAGGAAATCCGCTACATCATCGATTCCACGTTGGATGGCGAGATGCCGAAACACCAGCAGGCTGCCCTGTTGATGGCGATTTTCTTTGCGAATATGTCGGCGCAGGAGACGGCGATTCTCACGGAAGAAATGATGCTCTCGGGCGAAGTGATCGATCTGTCGCATATTGCGAAGCCCAAGATCGACAAGTATTCCACCGGCGGAGTCGGTGACAAGACCGCGGTCGTGCTCGCGGCCCTCGCCATGGCGAGCGGCGTGGTTGTTCCGATGATGTGCGGCGTGGAGCAGGAATTCGTCATCACGACATTGGAAAAATTGTCCGCGATTCCCGGCTTCAAGAGCCAGATGAGCATCCAGCATTTTGTTGATCAGCTCGCGCGCGTGGGCGGCGCGATTGCCGAACAGAGTGCCGAGCTCGCTCCGGCCGATCAGATTTTCTACAACCTGCGGCTTGAGACAGGCACCA
>JANYDX010000546.1 GCA_025363395.1 Verrucomicrobiota bacterium | reverse complement strand
CACCATCATCGACGAACGCATGACCCGGCTGACTTCCGCCACACTCGGCATCGGTGGCGCACTCATGGCCTCCGTCGTGATTGCCGCCTATTTCAGACTGCGTCGCGCCCAGCACCAGATTGCGGAGCGCAATGACCGCCTCATTCGCGCCAACTTTGAACTCACCCTCGCGGCCAAGGCCTCCGCGCTCGGTCAGATAACGTCCCACTTGATGCACGGCCTCCAGGGTTCGGTCGCCGGCCTGAGCGCCGTCGTCGCCGGACGCGAACCCGGCCCGGCCGCCCCCGACTGGGAAACAGCCGCCGGCTACACCGAGCGCATCCAGACGATGATCCATGAAACAGTGACCCTTCTCGGTGACTCCGACACCCACTCGTCTTACGAGCTCACCGGGCACGAGCTGGCCGCCATCGTCCGCCGTCGCAACCTGGCGACGGCGGAAAAAAAGGGCGTCGAGTTCATTGTCCGCGATGGATTTGATGAGAGTCTCGATGGCCACCGGGGCGGATTACTGTGTCTCATCATCAGCAATCTTGTCCAAAATTCCATCGCTGCCACCGCTGCAGGGGGGAAAGTCACCGTGCTTTTCCGCCACGAATTTGATCACGCGAGCGTTACGGTCACCGACGAAGGCCATGGTATTCCCGTGGAGTTGCAGCCCCATCTTTTCGAGCCAGGCCAGTCCGGCCAGTCGGGTGGCTCGGGCCTCGGACTCGCCATCAGTCAGCTACTCGCCCGGCAAATCGCAGCCACCGTGAAACTCGATTCCACCGGACCAAGCGGGACAACCTTCCGGCTGGTGCTAGAGCATTTTCAATAGAACCGTAGTCGCTGGCATGAGTAACTCCCCACCAGACTGTGGGCGGGGTGAGGGGCCCGCCCACACAAAAACCATACTACAGCCAGGTTTGAAAACACTCCCCAGCGCGCATCGTCAAAGTTAACGTCGCGGGCGGAGGCACTGCGCTCGGTCACGAGACCAACGCCGACTTTATAGTCAGAGGCTTTTGGTAAAACGCCGCCAATCGCCTCTTGTCAGGTTTCCTCAATTTTTATTTATCTCTGTTCCCTTTCCTCCTCCCCATCATGTCCCACCTACCTGCCGCCAATCGCTACGCCAACCCCGCCCTCTACCGCCGCTGCGGCCACAGCGGCCTGCAACTGCCGCAACTCTCCCTGGGGCTTTGGCATAATTTCGGCGATGTCGATGATCCCGCCAACCGCCGCGCTCTTATCCTCCGCGCCTTCGACCTTGGCATCACCCACTTCGATCTCGCCAACAACTACGGGCCACCGCCCGGATCCGCCGAAACCAATTTCGGCCGCGTTCTCCACGCCGACCTCGCCGCCTACCGCGACGAACTGATCATTTCGAGCAAGGCCGGCTACGACATGTGGCCCGGTCCTTACGGCGAATGGGGCTCACGCAAATACGTGCTCGCCTCGCTCGACCAGAGCTTGAAACGCCTGCAGCTCGACTACGTCGACATCTTCTACTCGCACCGGCCCGATCCGCTGACTCCGCTGGAGGAAACGATGGGCGCCCTCGCCCACGCCGTTCGTTCCGGCAAGGCTCTCTATGTCGGTCTGTCGAATTACAATCCCGAACAGACTGCGCGGGCCGCAAAAATCCTTCGCGAACTCGGCACTCCCTGCCTTATTCACCAACCGAAATACCACATGTTCGAGCGCACCGCCGAACACGGCCTCCTCGACGTACTCACCCAGGAAGGCATCGGTTGCATTCCCTTCTGCCCCCTCGCCCAGGGTCTGCTCACCAACCGCTATCTCGGCGGCATTCCCGCTGACTCACGCGCCGCCCACGACCCGCGCTTTCTCAAACCCGAGCACATCACGGAAGCCAAGGTCGGTCAGATCCGCGAGCTGGATACGCTCGCTCAAAAGCGTGGCCAGTCGCTCGCGCAGATGGCTCTCGCGTGGGTTCTCCGTCATCCCACCGTCACGACTGCACTCATCGGTGCGAGCAAGGTCAGCCAGATTGAAGACAATCTCGGCGCTCTGAAAAATCTCCAGTTTAGCCCCGAGGAACTCGCCACCATCGAGCGCATTCTCGCGGCCTGAGCCAGAAGTCGTGGGGTAGGGCGGGTTATCCCTAACCCCCCGCGACTGAGACCAGAGCAGCAAAAAAATTAACCGCTAAGATCCACTCATTGATCACTAATCAAAACCCATGATCAGCCAACCGGGCGCCTCCTGATTCACTTCTCCGCGTGATTAGTGTCCAATGAGTGTGGATCAGTGGTTAAATAAATCTGATGTTCTCCGTCCCCCCTCATATCATCCTCCTCATGGGCGTCGCCGGTTCGGGCAAGACCACGGTCGGCCGGCTGCTCGCGAGCCAGCTGGGCTGGCCCTATTTTGAGGCGGATGATTTTCACTCCGCCGCTAACAAGGAAAAAATGGCCCGCGGAATTCCATTGAACGACGAGGATCGCGCTCCGTGGCTCGCCGCCCTCCGCGCACAAATGGACGATTGTCTGGCGAATGGACGAAGCGCTGTTTTCACCTGTTCCGCCTTGAAGCAAAAATACCGCGACGGACTGATGGGGAAATCATCCCGCGTGAACTTGGTTTATCTCGCTGGTGATCCCGCGACCATTCAGGGCCGCGTCGGCCAACGCGATGGACACTATATGAAGGCGGACATGGTGCAGAGCCAGTTCGCCGCGCTGGAAGCCCCCGCGGATGCGCTCACTCTTGATATCCGCGAAACTCCCGAAGCCATCGTCGCAAAAATCCGGCAGGCCTTGGTTTAGCCGGGATTTATTAGCGCTGATTAGCGGTTAACCACTGCGAAATTCCAATCAACCAGGGGGCAGCCAAAGCGAACAGGTGGATCAGGTTTCAGACCAACGCCGGCCGACGACAGGCGAGATTGGCGCCTCCTTAAATTCACTCCCGGCTCCTGCGTCTGATCAAGTCTGGGTTTAACGGTTTGAGGAATTACGAGGGTGCGGACGGCTTGCGTAAATCACCGGAATGATTTCCGGCCCATCGCACTCGCCGGCTCTCAAAATAGTGTGAAAATATATCATTTCGCCAACGCAAGGCAGCCCTGCCCCGCCGGCTCCGCTTAAACTCTTGTCCGTGAGTGAATCAGCCATAGGATCCGACGCAAAATCTTTCCGCCCACCACCCTTGCGAAAACCCGCCCCTCTTCCCCGCGCCAGTCCCGGCTTCACCTTGGTTGAGGTGCTGATGGCCGCGACAATTTTGACGGTCGGTTTCATGGGGCTGATTCAAGCGGTGACGATCAGTTCGGGCATGATGGACGCGGCTCGCCGCCAGACCCTCGCGGCCCAGATTCTCACCCATGAAATCGAGAGACTCCGGCTCCTGCCCTGGCAAGATCTGGTGGCTTCGGATGGCTCGAATGACATCGCCGGCTTAGCCGCCAATCCTTCCTACCAACCCGATACCCAGTTTGACACCGCCAGAGCTGCCGTGGGCGACAACCAAACCGCCAACGCTTCCGTTAAATTCACGGTCGGCCTCTCGGTCGCGACGATCACCACCGGCCTTCGCGAGGCCACGATCACGGTGACCTGGGTGGTGACCACCAGCCGCCGGGACGGCAGCGGCAATCCGCTCAAGTTCACCTATACGCGGGTCAACTCGGCCTACCTTGGAAAAAACGGGCTGAACCTTACCTACCAGCGCTCGTGAATTTTCCCCGCTCAAAGTCGAATGCCGCGTTTACTCTCGTCGAGCTGATTATCGGCATGACGCTTTCCCTGATGATCATGGGAGCGGTTCTTTCGAGCTATGTTTTCCTCGGCAGAAATTTCACGCGTTCCCTCGGCCTCAGTTCGACCAACCAAGCCACCTTGGAAAGCCAGAGCCGTCGCACTCTCGCTTATTTCACCCAGGATGTACGGATGGCCAGTGGCCTCGACACCACGGGAGCGGCGCCCAACGTGGTGCCGTCTGCATCGGGACTGACACTCATCCTGCCGACGGTTTCGGGCACCAAATACGTGACGTATTATTTTAACAGCACGTCTCTCGATGCCAGCCTATCCTCGTATACCATCCCGGCCAATTCTCTGGTGCGGATCGATCAAAGCACGGGGGTAATCGAAACACTGCAAACAAACCTGTTGAG
>JANYDX010000541.1 GCA_025363395.1 Verrucomicrobiota bacterium | reverse complement strand
CCAGCGGACTTGAGCAGGGCGGGATTCGCCGCGGCGGCGAGGACGTCGGCCTTGACGATTCTGCCATGCGGGCCGGAACCGGTGATCCGCGCGGCGTCGATCTTCTGATCGGTCGCAATTTTCTTGGCGAGTGGAGAAATTTTCAGGCGTTCGCCCGCAGCGGGCGCGGCTGCAGTAGGAGCTGGCGCGGCGGTTGCAGCCGCTGGAGCTGGCACGGCAGGTTGCGGCGCAGGCGCTGCGGCTGGCGCGGGTTTTTCCTCGGCCTGGGGCGCGGGAGCTTCCGCTTTTTGTTCTGCGGCCGGGGCGGCGCCTTTGGGCGCTGGCGCGGCCGCGGCTTCCACCGTTTCACCGGCCTTGCCCACTGCGCACAATGCGGCGCCGATGGCGACCTCCGCGCCGGCGGGAGCAAAAATCTTGAGGAGCGTGCCGTCGAAGAACGACTCCAGTTCCATTGTGGCCTTGTCGGTTTCGACCTCGGCGAGCATGTCGCCGGCTTTGACGGCATCGCCTTCTTTTTTGAGCCACTTGACCAGGGTGCCCACCGACATGGTGTCGCTGAGCTTGGGCATTTCAATGATATCGGCCATGGAGGAAAAGAGTTAGCAGTAAGCAGTGAACGGTGGGCAGTGGGCAGATTACTTCAGCACCGCGAGGGCGGCGTCGAAGATTTTCTGCGGAGTGGGGAGCTGCTCTTTCTCGAGCGGCGGGCTGTAGATCGCCGGAGCATCCATCGAGGTGACGCGGCGGATCGGTGCGTCGAGGTAGTCGAAGGCTTTTTCCTGGATGATGCAGGCGAGCATGGCGCTGACCGAACAAAAGGGTTTCGCTTCTTCGACGAGCAGCACGCGGTTGGTCTTTTTGACGGAAGCGAGAATGGTGGCCTCGTCGAGCGGACGAATGGAGCGCAGGTCGACGACTTCGGCGTTGATGTTGTGCTTTTCCTTCAGCATGTCGGCCGATTTGAGGGCCATCTGGATCGCGCGGCCATGGCCGATAATGGAGATGTCCTTGCCTTCGCGCATGACTTTGGCGGAGCCGAGTGGGACGAGGTACTCTTCTGTCGGTACCTCGCCCATCTCACCGTAGAGAATGGTGTTTTCCATGAACATCACGGGGTCATTGTCGCGAATCGCGGACTTCAAGAGGCCCTTGGCGTCATAAGGCGTGGAAGGAACGACCACCTTGATGCCGGGATGGTATGCGGCGATGGATTCGGGCGTGTGCGAGTGGGTGGCGCCAACGTTGGTGCCGCCGTTGGCAGGTCCGCGGATGACGATTGGACAGTTGATCAAGCCGCCGGACATGTAGCGGATATTTGCGGCGTTGTTGAATATCTGGTCGAAGGCGACGGAGTAAAAGCTGAAGAACATCAGCTCCATGACCGGGCGCAGGCCGAGCATAGCGGAACCGATGCCCATGCCGAGGAAGCCGGCTTCGCTGATCGGCGTGTCGACGATTCGCTTGGGACCATATTTGGCCAGGAGGCCTTCGGTGACCTTGTAGGCGCCGTGGAACTGGCCCACCTCTTCGCCCATGATGACGACGTTGGGATCTCGGTTGAGTTCCTCGTCCATGGCGTGACGGAGGGCTTCGCGGTACGTAATGACAGGCATGTGGCGGAAAAGTTAAGAGTTGAGAACTGGGATTGGTGGGCGCGGCGGCGCGGCTCAGTCGAAGAAGAGGTTGCCGACGGACTTCTTGTCCTGCGGGTTGTCGACCTCCCAATAGACGTCCTTCTTGATGTCCTCGAGGGTGGGATAGGGGCTCTGTTCCGCGAACTGCGCGGAAGTCTCGGCCTCGGCGCGGGCGGAATCGTCGATCTTTTTAATGATCTCGTCAGTCAGCACGCCTTCAGCGACGAGGGCGTTTTGATAAAGCATGATCGGGTCCTTCGTGCTCTTGTACTCTTCGATCTCGGACTTGTCGCGGTAGGTGGAATCCGGGTCGGCGACCGAATGGCCGCGGTAACGGTAGGTGCGGATTTCGAGGACGCTCGGCTTGCACTGATCGTGGGCGAGCTTGAGGGCCTTGCTGACCTTGTCGCGCACCTCGTAAACATCGTGGCCGTTCTCGACAATGGACCAGTTCATCCCATAACCCGCGGCCCGGCCGGCGAGCGATTCACCGGCGGAGGAACGCTCCTGGCTGGTCCCCATCGAATATCCGTTGTTTTCAATGATATAGACCACCGGGAGGTCCCAGAGGGCGGCGAGATTGTAGGATTCGTGGACTGCGCCCTGATTGACCGCGCCGTCGCCCATGAACGTCAGGCACGCGCCCTTGATTCCCTTGTATTTCAGAGCGTAGGCGATACCCGTGCCGAGCGGGACCTGTCCGCCAACGATACCGTGACCTCCCCAGTAGTGCCGGCTTGGGTCGAAGTAGTGCATCGAGCCCCCCTTGCCTTTGGAGCAACCGGTGTATTTGCCGTAATTTTCCGCCATCATCTCATTCATGCCCATGCCGACGGCTAGACCGTGGCCATGATCGCGGTAGGCGGTGATGATGTGGTCGTCGCCGCCCATCACCGAAACGCAACCGACAGCCACTGATTCCTGCCCGATGTAGAGGTGCAGGAAGCCGCCGATCTTGCCCCCTTGATAACTCCGGAGACAGCGTTCCTCAAAGCGGCGTATGCGCAGCATGTCGCGGAAGAATTCAATCTTCTCATCCCGTCCGAGCTTCGCATTAACCGGCGCTTGGCGGGCATCATATCCCGAGTCGGTGACTTCGGTCTTTCTGGAAGAGGGAGTTTTCTTGATCACGGGAAATTAATTTGAGTTTGAAGTAATATCTGGTCGCGAATGTTTTTCATTTGCCCAAAACGGCCGGAACACAAGCGAAACTTACGCCAAGTGCGGCATAGAATTTGAAATTCGTGTCAGCCATAAGCATCAGCAAAAACGCCCCTTGAACCCTCCGAGCAATGAGCGGTAGCGCAGGATTGTTTCCAACGCGGGATGAGGTCTGGGAATCCTCAAGGGGGTTAGACCTGCCCGACCAGAAAGGGGGACAGACGGTCACCCTCCCTCCAAAGGATGCTTCAGGCCTTGGGGGGTAACAATTTGTTCCAGCGTGATCTGGATCGGAGAAACGGAGCAGTCCGCCCTGAGCGAAACAAAACCGTCCTGATACTGATCAAAGATCGGCCAAAGGGCCGCTTTGTCGGTTTCGGGAATGTCGAGAGTCCTGATTTTTTCCCGGGAAAAGAATCCGAACCCGCCCTCCTTGATATCCGGCGGCAACCCGCCGATGGGTTTTTTGCACCGAAACAAAAACATAAGCCAGTGGGTCGAGCCTTCGTAGGCTTTCTCCGCGATCATGGCGAAGAGGTGCAGGTCTTCCTGGCGGACGCTCAGGCCGGTTTCCTCGGCGGTTTCGCGGATGGCGCATTCGAACGGTGATTCGCCTATGGCCATCTCGAGTTTGCCCCCGATGGGCGTCCACACACCCAGGTTGGGCTGCTTGGCCCTGAGCATGAGCAATTGTTCACCCGCGCTGTTTTCAATGAAGACCAGCACGCTGATTTTGTAGGGCAGGGGGGGAGTCATTGGAAAATTGAGCGTGACCTTTGCCGAAAGAGCGGCAAACAAATCTTCCACACGGGCCGTGTACCTCTTTTTTGCCCGTGGTTTCGAATCAAATACTTGTTGTTGAGTGCGGTGCCCGCCGCATAGCGCTTGGAGTTTTCTCCTGTCGTAGCTCCCGTCTCTGTCTCCACGAATTTGCTTTCGAGCCTTTGGGCTCCGACGGCGCGGCGGCAGGCGGCGAAGTGTGGCAGGAAAATATCCGCGCCGGATTTCGCTCACTGGCCACGCGCACCAAAAGTCGCGGTCCCGTGCGGTTGGTCCTGCCTCCGCATTTAACGCTCACCAAGT
Source organism: Verrucomicrobiota bacterium (assembly GCA_025363395.1). GTDB lineage: Bacteria > Verrucomicrobiota > Verrucomicrobiia > Opitutales > Opitutaceae > Lacunisphaera. The sequence continues at coordinate 2,390 of JANYDX010000541.1, read as the reverse complement.
TCATCAAGATTCCGCGGGTCGAGCCGGCCCAGCGCGAAAAAATCGTCCGTTTTGAGGCCGGTCAAAACATTCCCTATGCGCTCACTGATGTTGTGTGGGACAGTGTGGTGGTGGGTGAAACGCCGGCCGAGTTCGAGGTGTTGCTCGCGACCGCCAAGCTTGAGATTCTCGATCCGCTCTGTGCGGCCGCCCACGAAGCCGGCTTCGTGCCGCAATTGGTCTTGCCCTCGGCCTTCGCAACACTAGCCGGATTCAATCTGGTGCAGAAGGACCGGTCGGTGTCCTTTCTCGGTTTGAATCTGGCGCCGCGTTCGACCACCTTACTGCTGATCGAGCCCGGACGTTTTGCCCTGCGCACCTTCGCGCTCGACCTCGTGGAGTTGGTGGCGCGCACGACGGATCAATCCCGCGGGACGGTCGAGGCGGCCGAAGGGGTGAAAACGAAACTCTTGCAGGAGATCACGCGCTCGCTGCTGCATTTTCAGTGGCGCAGCAGCATGGGTAAGCCCGGCCAGGTTTGCCTCACTGGCTGCGGAGCGCGCCTGCCGGGTGTGGCCGAGGCACTGACCGCGAAACTGAGTGTGCCCGTTGACGTGCCGGACTTGCGTAGCTCCATCGATTTTGCGAATGATCCGGTCCGGCAAGCCGTGACTGACCAGGCTTATTCGCTAATCGACCTGCTGGGCGCTGCTGCCACGCAGCTGCTCCCGAATCAACCGGTCGTCAACTTGCTGCCACCTCGCACACACCGGCGGGAGCTTCACCGCAAGCGCCGGCCCTGGCTTGCCGCCGCCGCGCTTCTGGCGGCGACAGTTCTATTGCCCCCGCTGATTCATTTTCGCAAGCTGCGCGAGGAGGCGCAGAGGAAATCCGCCGCGATCGAGCACGAACTGGTGCCACTGCGTCTGCGGGACGCAGGCAACCAGGAGAAGCTCCGGCGGCTGACCGCGGTGAACCAGCAGATCCTTTTCATTCAGAGTACTGGTGAACGCCGCACGAGCTGGCTTCGGTTGCTGGCTGATTTGCAAGAGCGGCTCGACCGGGTCGAAGACGTCTGGTTGGAGAAACTGCAAATCGCACCCATGGAAACCGGGGCGCCCATGAAGCTGCTAGTTTCGGGTCGCATGCTTGATCGGGCCAACCCGCTGGCCAGGGTGAGCCCCGAAACTTTCACCCGGGTGAAAACCTTGTTGGCCGGACTCGTCGATTCGCCGTTTGTCAGTGCGATCGAGGCCGAGCGATTCAATCCCCGCCAGCCCGGCATCCTTGAATTTGACTTTGTGATCGTGGCCGATTCGCGGCGCCCCCTCTGAGATGTGCTCAAGGAATATCAAAAGTTCAAACAGGTTATGAACTGGTTTAAACGTGATCCGTTCGTTGGTGCCGTATTCCTTGTCTCCGTCCTGACGATCAGTGGGGAGGCATGGCTGGTGCGGCGAACCCACAATGACGCGCGGAGTGCGGTAGCAGTGCTTGATCAGAAAAAGCAGGAACGCGAAAATCTTCTTCGCTGTTCGCCCGGGCCGAGCGAAGAGAATGAGCGGGCTGTTTCGCACGACCTTGAGGCGGCGCGGGAAAAACTTGCAGCAGCACTCGCCACTCTGGTCGTCCCCGATGCTGGAATTTTCACCGCGCCACCGCCAGCCAAGCCCATTGAGGCGTATTTTGATATCGCGGGTTTTGTCGAAAACACCCGCGAGTTCGCGGCGAAGGCGCAGGTGGTGATACGGCCCGATGAGCACTTTGGTTTCAGTTCCCATGCCAGTGAGGGACCCGCTATGGAGCTATTGCCGGCCGTATTCCGTCAGCGTGTCGCAATAAAATTTCTCCTGGAGGCGTTGTTTGAGGCCCACCCGGCAGCGCTGATTTCCGTCCAACGCGAGAATCCGCTGACGATGTCGCAAAGTTCCCGGAGCACTTCCAGCGGGCCGGCGGGAACCGATGCGGCCAAGCCGCCGGTCAAACCTGGCGAACCGGCGGACTTCTTTGAGCTGTCCAAGGCGATTTCCCTGCGCGTCGCGGGGCAAATGAATTCCACGGCCTTCAGGATCGAATTTTCCGGGCAGACGCGGACTTTGCGCACTTTCTTAAACCGGCTCGCTTCATGTTCGCTGCCGGTCGTTGTCCGCAGTGTGGAGGCGGAACCACTCCCCGCTCCACCGCCGACCGGAGCCGGGCCGTCGTCCGTCACCGAAAGCGCGGTCCCGATTATAGCGCAAAATTTTTCGCGTTTCAGGGTCATTGTCGAAGTCGTGGCGCCATTGAACGGGACCGGAGGAGCAGAATCATGAGACGAGTCTTCCCAGACCACTATGATCGCTGGTTGCTCGGGCTCATTGTGGCTGCGGTTGCCACGAGCCTCGGTTGGTTCTGGCGGGCGCAGGCTGACG
>JANYDX010000513.1 GCA_025363395.1 Verrucomicrobiota bacterium | reverse complement strand
GTTCGAGCGTGAGATAAGTCGAATCGATGGGAATGGCACCTTGCGCGCTCTGGTTGAGACGTTGGCTGTCCATGGTGTCGCGCTGGCCAATGGCGTCCTGCCGGCCCTCGGCGGCGCGGCGCTTGGCGCGTTCCACCGGGTCGGCGAAAAGAAAGAAACGAAAATCCGCCTGCGGGAAAATCTTCGAGCCGATGTCACGTCCTTCCATCACCAGTCCGCGGAAGCCGTGCTGTGTGCCCACCTGGACCTGGCCGCGCTGGTAGCCGATGAGCAACTGGCGGACCTCGGGCACCGCCGCATAGTGGGCGACGTTTTCGTTGACGTTTTTGTCGCGGATCTCATCGCCAGCGGGATGTCCGCCGATGAGCATCTCGGCCGAACGGCCGTCGAGCCGCGTGGAGAATTCCAGTTTGGGCAGTACGGCGTTGATCGCGGGAAGATCGGTGTGGGCTACGCCGCGGTGAAGGAGTTCCGCCGTGAGGTGCCGGTAGAACGAACCGGTGTCCACATGCAGCAGGTTGAACTGTTCGGCGAGTTTGCGCGAGGTGGACGATTTGCCGGAGGCGGCGCCGCCGTCGATTGCGACAATGATGAAGGGTGGGGGCACCATGGGGTTTAGTGGGACTCGGCGCGGAGGCGGGCCAGGACATCGAAGAAGGCCGGGAAGGTTTTGGCGCAGCAGCTGGGATCTTTGATTGTGAGCCACGGGCGGCCGTCTCCGTGGAGATCATGGCAGCCGAGAATCCCGAAACTCATGGCGAAACGGTGGTCGTGATAGGTTTCGATTTCCACATCGGACGTCAATGGACGCGGAAGGATTTCGAGGGAGTCTTCGGTCTCGATGACGTGCTGGCCGAGTTTGGTGAGTTCACGCGCCATGCCGGCGACCCGGTCGGTCTCCTGCTTGCGCGTGTGGGCGATGCCGGAAATTTTCGTGGGGCCGTCGAGGAGAGGCGCGATCGCGGCGAGGGTGAGGAAGGTGTCAGAGAAGCCACGGAAATCTTGCGTGATCCCGCGCAACCTGGCGCCAGGCGTGGTGGAGACAGTGATTATCGTGTCGCAGTTCGCGTAGGGCCCACTGACCTGCTCGATCACTTTAAGAAATTGCGAGTCGCCTTGCAGTCCTTCGCCTGGCGGATGCAAGCCGGGGATGTTGACGGCGCCGCCTGTTACCAGCGGCAGGGCGAGAAAATAACTCGCGGCGGTGGCATCACACTCGATCTCGTATTCGGTCCCACTGCAGGGGAATTCCCGCAGCATTCGTTCCGTCATCTCAACGAATGGCCGGGCAACGGCTCCACCCTTCAGTGTTACCTGGAGCGGTGTGCGGGCGTGGGGAGCCACCATCAGCAGCGCGGAGAGCATCTGGCTGCTTTCGGAGGCATCGAGTTCGACGGTGCCGCCATGCAGGCCGGCAGTTTTCAAGGTAAAGGGAAAGCTCCGCGCGCTGGCCACCGCGCCTTGAGATTCGAGCGCTTCCAACAGCGCGCCGATGGGGCGGCGACGCATGGCTTCATCGCCGTCGAAATAATAGACGCCGTCCGGCCTCAGGCAGACGAAGGCAGTGAGGAAACGCGCAGCGGTGCCGGCGTTGCCGATGTCGAGCTGGGCTTCGCGCACGGGAATTTCACCGCCGCGGCCGGTGATCGTGATGGTCAGGAAGATTTCGTCCGTCTCTACCGCGAAGCCGAGTTGCTTGAGCGCGGCGACCATGATGCGCGTATCGCGACTGAAGAGCGCGCCCCGGAGTGTGACGGTCTCGGTCCCGAGTGCGGCGAGGATCAGGGCACGGTTCGTGATGCTCTTGGAGCCGGGCAATATGACATTACCGCGCACCGGCTTGGTGAAGGGCACGATGGGCAATTTATCGGGAAGCCGGATCACGGAATGGGACGGAAGGGGTCGCGGTAAGCTTTACCGCGTTCGAGAATGGCCTGCACTTCGAACCAGTCGCGGTTGGCGAGGGCGCGCTCCATGGCTTGTAGTTCCTCCTGATAATTCCGCAACGCGCGCAGCACTTCATCGCGGTTTTGTTCGAGAATGGATTTCCAAAGCTTGGGATCGCTGCTGGCGATGCGCGTGGTGTCACGCAGGCCGCCTCCGCTGAAGTTGCGCCAGCGCGGGTCTTTTTTCGCGAGGCTCGCGCACAGCGTTGAGGCGATCACCTGCGGCAGATGGCTGATGTGTGCGACGATCTCATCGTGTGCATCGGGCTCCACCGTCGCGACGTTGGATTCGAGGGCAGCCCAGAATGCGACGACGCGTTCCGTCGCTTTAGCATCGGTCGTGGGCAGCGGGGTGACGAATACCGCGCGGCCCACGAACAGATCCGCCCGCCCGTGTTCCCAGCCGGTTTGAGCGGACCCCGCCATGGGATGTGATCCGACGAAATTTGCGGAGGAAGCGGGGGCCGCGAGCGCCTTGTCACCCTGCCGGCAAATCTCGCCCTTCACGCTGCCGACATCCGTGACAATTGCGCCGGTCGCGAGGTGGGCTGCGATCTGGGTGACGAGCGGCACGATCTGATCCACGGGGGCGCAGATGATGACCAGCTGGGCCTCTCGGACCGCCTCTGCGGGCGTCTCGGCGATGCGGTCGCACCACGGCTGGTCCTTGAGCTGTAGACGGGTTTCGGGGCGGCGCGCCCAGAGGGTGATGCGTTTGGCCGCCCCATAATGCCGCGCCGCCCGGGCGACTGAGGCACCGAGCAGGCCGGGAGCGAGAATGGCAATGTGATCAAACACGATCCCAGCGAAAAGATCCGAGGATGGATTGTCGAGCCCGGGTGATGTCAGCGGCCACCGAGTTTATTAATTCGGGCAAACTCTGCGGGTTTGAGTGGCATCACGGAGAGCCGGCCTTGGCGTACGAGGGCGATTTGCTGAAGCGAAGCCTCCGCTTTGATCACGGCGAGGGTGACCGGATGGGCGAAAGGTTTGACCGGAACCAGTTCGACCGCAACCCAGCCCTCTTCGTCGGCGGTGGGGTCGGGAAAGGCGGTTTTGCTAACGCGGGCCAGGCCGACAACGCTCTTGGCCTCCACGCTATGGTAGAACAAAATTTCATCGCCCACGCGCATGGCTTTTAGATGGAGACGGGCGGCATAGTTGCGAACGCCAGTCCAGGCGGTACGACCGTCGCGGACGAGATCGTCCCATGAGTAGGCTTCGGGTTCGGATTTAACCAGCCAGTATTGCGTTGTCATCGGGTGGTGTGCTTGGTCGGATGCAGGGAATGAGTGAAACGGATCCGGAGTTAGAGAAGAAAGCCCACCGGGCACAAATGATTCTTTACGGGGTGATGATCTTCTTCGTGATCCTGCCGTTTCTCTTGCTGTGGCTGAAGAAACGCGGATTGTTCAACTGAGCAGTTGCCCCGAGAATGAACAAAACCCTTCTGTCCATCCGCATCTTTTTTATCGCACTCTGCGCTGTCGGCAGCTGGCTGGTTTGTTATTCGGTGGTGGAGTGGGATGGCCGGCAGGGGCAGGCCGTCGCCATCGGTCTTTTGATCGGGGTTCTGGTGGTTTTGGTGGATGTGATGCTCAAGGGCTTCTCGCTCCGCGGGCTGACGGCCTTGACCTTTGGCTTGGGGGTGGGCGCGATCATTGCCTGGCTGATTTCGACCTCGCCCTTGTTCAACCGCGGTGATCCCCAGATCCTGTATCTGGTGCAACTGGCGCTGTTTGTGATTTCCACCTATCTCGGCACGGTCATCGCCTTGCGCGGCAAGGACGAATTTAATCTCGTGATCCCTTATGTGCGTTTCGTGCCGCATGAGGTCGATGTGCCGCTCATCGTGGTGGACACCAGCGCGCTCATTGACGGCCGGATCGCGCGCATTTGCGAAACTCAGTTTCTGGGTGCAGGGCTCGTTATTCCCAGTTTTGTGCTGGCCGAACTGCAGACCATCGCCGATTCACCCGATCCGCTGAAGCAGGCGCGCGGCCGCCGCGGCCTGCAGGTGTTGAACGAGCTTCGCGCGATCAAGCGGATCGACATCCGTATCCATCAGAGTGACGTCGCCCGCCGGCAGGACATCGAGGCCAAACTCGTTTTCCTCGCCCAGTCCATGCGGGCCAAGCTGCTCACCACCGATACGAATCTGGCGAAGATGGCGCAGTTCCAAGGTGTGACCTGGCTCAATCTTCACGCCTTGGAAAATGCCCTCCGGCTCGAACTCGCCATCGGAGAAAGCCTCGCGATCGACTTGGTGAAGACCGGCAAGGATGAGGGACAGGCGCTCGGCTATCTGCCGGACGGCTCCATGGTGGTGGTGAACAACGCCCGGGCTTTAATCGGCAAGCGGGTCACCGCCGAAATTATCGGCGTCCTGCCTAGTGGCGGAGGGAAGATTGTCTTCGCGAATCTGCTCGGCGAGGCGCCGGTGGCGTGAGTGGAAGAGGGCGTTGACCCGCGGAAGGCGGGCCGGCCCGAGGAAAATTGGTGAGCGAGTCATTCTTGGGGCCGCCGCCGGTGACGGAGTGATGGTGCATCGGGTAACCTAGCCCGGCGTGCGGCATTTTATCGACGGCAATTTTTTTGGGAGAATTTCCTTGCTGTCATATCTGTACTAGTGCAACTAGAACAGCGTGCTTCCGTTCTCCATTGAACTCAAACCCGGCCTGCCGATCACGGAGCAGGTGATTTTTGCGGTGAAGAAGGCCGTGGTTGCAGGGCAGATGAAGCCCGGCCAGTCCTTCCCCTCGGTGCGGGTGGTGAGCCAGGAATTGAAAATCAATCCGAATACCGCGCATAAGATCGTGGCGGCGTTGGTGGGGGAGGGGGTGCTGATCACCACCCCGGCGGTAGGCAGTGTGGTGGCGGAACATGCCGCTGGTGACCGGCAGCAACGCGCGGAATTGCTCGGAGCCGACCTCGAACAAGTGGTGGTGGAAGCCAAGAAAATGGGCCTGACCCTGGATGAGGTCCAGGCCGGGCTCGCCGCGCACTGGAAGAAACTAGGCCGGAAATAATTTCCCCATGAATATCATCGAAACCCGGAATCTCACGCATCGCTACTGGCGGACCGAGGCGCTGCAGGACCTGACCCTGACGGTGCCGGAGGGCAGCGTGTTTGCTCTCCTCGGACCAAACGGCGCGGGTAAATCGACGACCATAAAAGTTCTGATGAATTTGCTTCGCCCGACGACCGGCGAAGCGCGCGTGCTGGGCGTCGATTCGCGGCGGCTCGGCGAGCGTGAATTCGCGAAGATCGGCTACGTGTCGGAAAGCCAGCAATTGCCGCTGTGGATGACCGTGCGGCAGTTGCTCGATTACTGCCGGCCCTTTTATCCCACGTGGGATGGATCTCTGGAAAAACAGTTGCTGCGTCAGTTCGATCTGCCGCAGGAGCGGAAGTTAAAAAACCTTTCGCGCGGCATGCTGATGAAAGCGGCGTTGCTTTCGTCGCTCGCGTACCGGCCGAAGCTGCTGGTGCTCGATGAACCATTCAGCGGTCTCGATCCGCTGGTGCGCGAAGAACTGGTGCATGGTTTGCTGGAGGTTTCGGGCTTGGGCGAATGGACGGTCTTCATCTCGTCGCATGACATCGAGGAGGTCGAGCGGCTCGCCGACTGGATCGGGGTGCTGGAGGCCGGCCGGTTGCAATTTGCCGAGGCGACCGATGCGTTGCTTGCCCGCTTCCGGCGGATCGAAGCGACCCTCCAGGGTGGGCCGGCCCGGCTGGAATCTCCGCCGGCGAACTGGCTTGAACTGGAACGGAAGGGCGACCTCGTGAGGTTTGTCGAGACCCGCTATGAGCCCGAGGCGACGGAGCGCGCCTGTCGCGAACGCTTTCCCGAGGCGGCCGTCAAGGCACAGCCGATGGCTTTGCGGGAAATTTTCATCACTTTGGCCCGGGCAGGCCGGGTGGCGGCCAAAGGCACCGCCGCATGAAGCTGGTCTGGCACATCGTTCTCAAGGACGGCCGGCGACTTTGGCTGCCGCTCAGCCTGTGGCTCCTCCTGCAGCTTGCGCACCTGGCGCTGCTGAGTCACGCGTGGCATTGGGGCGAAGTGGCCGCGCCGCAGTTTGAGATGCTTCGCTATTTTTCCGGCACTTGGGGCGTGATCATATCGGCCGTCGGTTTCCTTTTGGCGGCCTGGCTGGTGATGGAGGACAGCTTGGTCCTCACGACCGCTTTCTGGCCGACCCGGCCGATTAGCGGCCCCAGACTTCTCGCCGCGAAAACGACGGGCGCTTTGCTCCTGTTGAGTGTGCTTCCAGTGCTGGTTCTCACTCCGCTGTGGTTGCTTTGCGGTTTCTCGGCTTTCGAATTAGGTCGGGCGGCGCTCGACGTCGCAATGGGGCAGGGACTTCTTTCGCTAGCGGCCTTCGCCTTGGCGTGCGTTACGGCCACCTCGGGGCAGTTTCTGGTCCGCGCGGTGGGAGCGCTGATTATTTTACCGCTTAGTGCCGCCTTTGCGTTGGGAAAATTCTCAAAGTGTGGCGATGAAATCGGCGCCGGACTCGGCGAATCCCGGTACTGGCTGGTACTGGGAATACTTTTGGTCACGCCATTGATTCTGGTCGTTTATCAATTCCTGACCCGGCGTACGTCGCGCTCCTGCCTTATCCTCGGACTCGGGCTTACGCTCGTGTTGGGGGTGCGGTATTTGTGGTATTGGGATTTTTCACAGGGCCAGCGCGAACTGTCCTCACAGAACCAGACGCTTGGAGCAGCCCAGGATCGGACCGTGACCTTCCACACTGAACAGACCGTCATCAGCCCTGATCAGAACAGGGATGGCCTGACTCAGATCCGGGTGCAGGGTGAAGCGACCGGTTTGCTGGCGGGAACTTATGTGCGGGTGAATTCCGCCCGCGGCGGCTGGATCAAAGCCGATGAATGGTTTCCTATGACCAGGGATTTCAAAGCCATGATCGGAGAGGCGGGGGCCCCGTCTGGTTTGGTGCGGCAGATTGCTGGTCTGGGGACGGCGGAGAACGTTACGAGCCACTGGTTGATCGACGCGGATGAAACTGGAGAATCAGTAGAGCGGTTCCGCGCTGGTGCGATGAAGCTTCGGTTGAATTTGAGCGCAACGCTGATGCGCGGACATGTGATCGGTGAATTGCCTTTGCGTGCCGGCGCGGAACTACGGCGGGGCGCCAGCACCACGCGCCTCGTCCGAATCGAACATGTCGATGGCAAGGTCTTCGTTTGTCTGGCGGCACGCGACGCCAGCCACGGGCGACTGTTCGTGGATTCCTATCGTTTGCTCAACCGTTCATCCGTCTACGACCAGTTTCCGGTGGTCAATGAAATCGGATCTGTCTCGATCAATTCGATTCAGATCGGCCAGCTCCAGCTTGTCATCACTCCGCCGATCCGCGAGCTGAACGGGCACACAGAGGAAATTCCCGGCTGGGAGGAAAACGCGGTGATCGTGAAAATCCGCTTCCAGCCCGAGTACGATTTTACCCATTTAATAACCGTTGAGCCGTTCGCAAAAGCGGCCCGGTAACGCGGCAAACTTCGCATGAGACTGACCTGGCACATCGTCAAAAAAGACATCGTTCGTGATCGTTGGGCGCTGCTGCTCTGGGCGCTGCTCTTTGTCGGTCAGAGCGCGATGGGATTCTTCGCCCGGCAGTATGACGGCATCGGTCCTGAGCTGGTGGCGCGTCTGGAGTTCGCCAACGTGGGCCTGATCTGTTTGCAGGTTCTCATGGGCTGTGTCCTCGTGGCCAGATTCGTCCAGGCGGACGCGCTCATTGGGACCAACGTGTTCTGGCCGACGCGCCCTGTTTCGGCGGGGCGCTTGCTGGCGGCGAAGGTCGCCGGGGTGTTGCTGCTGTTCGGCTTGATGCCCATTCTCCTGCTGCTGCCCTGGTGGCTCGCCTGTGACTTTGGCTGGAGGGAAATCCTGTGGACGGCGGTCGAGACACTGGGCTGGCAGTTGCTGGTGATCGTTCCGGCGTTTCTGTTGGCATCGCTCACCGATGATCTCGGGCGGCTGCTGCTGTGGACATTGCTGGCGGTGATCGGCCTATTCTCCTGGATCGTACTCTTGCAAGCGACGTTTGCCTCAACTTTTGGCACGGAGCACTATCGCGTTGGTCCGGGTGTGATGTATACGAAATTTTGGCTGTCCAGTGCCGTGCTGTTATTTGGCGGAGCGGCCATCGCGACCCACCAGTACCTGACCCGCCGTTTCGCCAGATCGGTGATGCTCATCGTGGCCGGCCTGGGAGTGATTGCCTTGATCGGGCATGTGTGGTCATTGAACTTGGGGCTCGCCATTGCAGATCTGAACCGCCCGGCGTTGGAGTCGGATTCGGCGGGATTTCAGGATGGATTGACCTTCGAAGTTGAGTCGGCGTCGGGGATGTTCAGTCGAAAGCTCAACGGGAAAACCGACCCTGACGAGCTGGAGGCCTCGCTCCGGATCCGACTACGCGTGCGAGGATTGCCAGAGGACGTGACGATGGGCGTGGAGAAAGTAGTGCAAAGCTGGACTTGGGAAAATGGCCTGCACCTGACGCGCGGCGGTTTTTTTGGAGTGACGGGCTCGCCCGATGACGTGGTGGTGCGCAGGGCTTATTCGCTGCCTCCGCCACACGCTGACCCGGAGACGATTCAATGGCTGATGGCCAATCGGGAGGCAAACGATGCCCGCCTGAATGCCAATGGTCAGCATCCGTTTGGGCAGATTCCCCCTTTGCATGAAAATGAGGCCGTGCGGCTGAATGGGTCCACCGGCGTGCCGAATTCATTTCTTGCGAAAATGCGCACCGACTCACCGTCCTATCAGGCAGACTTGCGATTGATCCTGGTGCGCCCGGAGATTGTGGTCGACTTGCCGCTCGGGAGCGACGCCCGCCGTTCCAGCCAGGGCCAGACGTTTCGTTTTCTGCGGCAGAACGATGATCAGGCACTGGTTGTCACCACCCGCGCATCAGTGATCAAATTTGGGTTATGGTTTTCGCGTATGATCAGCGCTGAGTTCCGAAACTGGGCTTTTAGCGAGCGGATCGTGGCTGCGGACCATGAAACTGGAGATATAAAATGGGCGGGGGACAATCAAACGGGATCAAAGTATCTGCAGGTTGGCGGGGTACTCGTGGCTTGGAATGCCCTCCTGATCACGCCGCGGAAAGTCATCCGCAACGGCCAGTGGGTGGTTGAGAATCCAAACTGGCGGAAACAAACGACGCTCGTCTTTCTCGAGGATAAGGAAATTGCCCGTTTCTCACGCGAGGTGAAGAAGGCGAAATTCGACGTGCCGCCCGAAATTGAGGAAACAATCAACGCCGCTGCCGCCGGGGCGAAGCCGAGGGGAAAGCCTTAGGCCGGCGGATCCAGCAGCCAGTCGCGCAGACCGGATTCGTCCGGGATCTCGCGATAAAACTGGTAGTCCGTGGCCAACAAGGCGGCATAACTCGGCTCGGCGAACCGCCGGCAGTGCAGCAACACTTTGGCGTGATGGCCCGGAGCGCGGACAAGTCGGCCGAGGGCTTGGTTCACTTTTTGCAATCCGGGAATTTGATAAATGCGCCGGAAAGCCGCCTCTCGCCCGACGCCGGAAAGAGCGGCGAGCCGCGCTTTTTGCACGGCGTTGACCTCGGGCAGCGCGGGGCCGACGACCATCGCGTGGGTCACTCGTCCGCCAAGCAGGTCGATGCCTTCCGCGAAACTGCTGCCGAGGACGAGGAACAAGGCATCAGACAGAGCAAGGTTTTCCTCGATCCATGCAGTTTGCGCGGCGAGATCGGACAGCCGTGGTTGTAACGCTACGCGCAATACCGAGCCGCTCTGCTCCAAGGCGCGCAGGACGGATTCGGCGTAGGCGTAGGAAGGAAAGAAGACCGCGATCGCGCGGGACGATGCACGTGTTCCACTCACCACCGAAGCGGCGGCATGCATCGTCTCAATCGTCGCGGCGGTCGTGCTGTAGTAATTGGCGCGCTGCTTGTAGCTTGTGTCCACGCGCAGATCCACCGCGACGTCGTAGGCTCCGGTGCGCCATGGCGTCAGCGCACTCATTGTCGTGAAGGTAGGGCGGGTTATCCCTAATCCGTCTTCTGACGGCGGGGAGCGGAGTCCGCGCCGTGCCTCTGATCCGCGTCCTACCTCCAATCCGCAGGCCGCCGCGAATTCGGCGTACGGCTGCAAGGTGGCTGACATCATAATGGCGCCGCCAAAGGCACGGAGCGTTTCACCAATGACGCCGGCCGCGTCGACACAGGTGAATTCCAATTCACCTTCGCGCGAAACCCAGAGCAGCTTGGTCAGTTTCGTATCGTGCAAGAAATTATCCAGAGCGGCGAATTGCCAGAGTGACTCCGAGTGAATCGGGCCGAGGGCGACGTAATCCAGCGGTAGTGTGCTGACTAGATTTGCCAGTTTGGCGACCAGTTCTTGGATTTCATCCTCCATCCCCGGATCGAGTGAATCGGCGGGACGGAGGGAGGCGAGCAGGAGAGTCCATTCCTCCAGCGAATGGACCAAAGGCGCGGGCGCCTGCAGGTGATCCAGCTCGGCGAGGAGCAGGCGCGCGTCATTGTCGCTGGCGCGGTGCGAGTGTGCACCGGCCACCCGTGAGGGGAGATTGTGGGCTTCGTCGACAATGAGGAGTGTCTCCGCGGGATCGAAGCCCGGTTGTCCGAAGAAGAGGCCGCGATTGTCGGGAGCGAACACGTAGTTGAAATCCCCGATCCACACGTCGTTAAAGGCGAGGGCGGTGCGCGTGATTTCATAGGGGCAGATGCGGGCGTCGCGGCCAGCCGTGCGCAGTGAGTCGAGGTCGTGCGGCTGGGCGTCGTCGAGGTAAAATTTTGCCAATCCACTTTGCGGCCAGCGCTCGGCGCAGCCGGCGAGATAGGAGCATCCATCCCGGACGCAGTGGAAAGTATGATTGATGCAGTGTTCGGATTTGTTGCGCACCTGCCAAAAGGACAGTGGGACCGGGTAACCTAATAGGTTACTCTGGTCCGGGGCTGTCATGCGCTGGAGGGTGTGCACGACTTGGAGCTGGCCGGTGGATTTTCCGGTGAGCCAGATCATCCGGGAGAACCTTCCGGCGCGCATCTGGCCGAGGGCGAATTCCAGGACGCATCCGGTCTTGCCGTATCCCGTGGGGGCCTCGAAGAGAATGATCGGTGAGGCCGTCTGGGCCGCGGAAAGCTCGGCCTGGATGTTTTCCTGGCCGGGACGGAGTTCGGTGAAGGCCGGGCGGAATTGCAGCGATCGGCGCCGCTCCGTGGCCCGCAGGCGGAGATTGAGGAATTCAACCAGCGCGTCGAGCTGGTGAAAAACCAGCACCTCGTCGAAGGAGGTGAGGGCCACGGTCTGCGCCAGACCGGAGCCGGCCTCGACAAAAATCAGCTCCATGCGCAACGCCTCGCGATTGATCGCCGGCAGCTGGGCGCTCGCAGCCGTCCGCAGCAGAACGGCGTACGCCGCGAGCTGCCGGAAGTATTCGGGATAGTCTGTGCGGAGTTCAATCTCCGCGGCGGGCAGGGTCCGCATGACGCTTTTGATTTCCCTGAGAGTGTTGCCGATCAGCTGGTCAATCCGGCCGTTCAAGTGGAAGGTCCAGCCGCGATGGACGAGCCGGCCGGCGATCACCACCTCGAATTGCACATCGGTCCGCAAGATCCCCTCGGTCGTGAATTCCTGCTGGGTACGAATGCGTAGTTCGTTGTGCCAGTGCTGGCCGAGTTGGGCGCGCCAGATTCCCTGACCGCCGCCGCTCGATTCCTGCGGGCCGAGTGCGAAGGCGGAAAACTCGCCGACACTCAGGTTGACGGTCTTGGTTTCGAGGGAGAACTGCATGAAGCTGCGAGTATTTTTTGGGGAGAGCTTGTTGACGAGTGACTGGGCAAGCATCGCCTGCGAGCCGGCTCCTACAACCGAATTTCCGTTTCAGCTTTGACCCAGTTTTCGAGTCGGCCGGTGATCCGCGAGACGGCGGGGCCTTCGGTGGTTTGCGCGGCGAGCGGCTGATTGAGCAGTTGGGCCGCGACTTCACGATCTTCAATCGGGAGCCCGGTCCACCACTGTTGTTTAACGGGGTAACCTTCGTCGCGGAGAAAACAGTAGAGGGCCTTGAGCCAGATGATGTCGGCCCGCCCGCCCGCGGCGAGTGCTGCCAGGCTGGTGCGCAGGAGACTGGTGACGAAGTCGCGGGACTCGTCCGGGACGGGGTTACGGCTCACGAGCATGGCGAGAGCGGCGGCGGCACCGAGTGTTTCGTAGGAACGGCCGATGCCTTCGTGGCGTTGCATGAGCTGGTGTTCCTTGATGAACCAGGTGCGGCCTTGATTGGAGGATTCGAGCCAGAATTCCGCTTCGTCGAACAGATCGATCGGGGCCGAGTTCGCCTTGCCTTTGGGGAGCCGCCGCAGGCAGTGGAGCAGTCCGTGTTCGCCCGCGAAAGCCGTCAGCTGCTCAAACGCGTCGGAGCCCGAAGGCTGTTTCGCCAAGATGAAGGCAATGGTTTGGATCTGCTGGCCGGGCACGGGACGTTGCTTACACCTTAAAAATTTCCCGCGTTTACGCCTTATGCTCCAGCGAAGCTTTGGCGGCGACAGGATCCGACCAGTGTGGCAGCACGGCTCCGCAGGAGATGACAGTTTTCATGCCGTCGCCCACGGACATGGCCAGTTCGGTGATCTCGGTCACGGGCAGGTAGAGAAAAAAGCCGTTGACCGGACTGGGGCAGGTCGGGACGAAGACCGCCCAGCGTTCCTCGGCAAAGTGGCGGTTGGGTTCGCCCTTTCCGGTGTTGGTGAGAAAGCCGATGGTGTAGGCGCCTTCGCGGGGGAATTGCACCAGCACGACCTTGCTGAACTGGGTGCGGTCCTTAGCCCCGAAAGTTTCGATGAATTGTTTGACGCTATTGTAGAAACCGCCGACGCCGGGGATGCCTTGGATAAAACGTTCGGCCACGGCACCGACAAATTGCCCAAGAAAGAGCCGCGACACGTAGCCCAGCAACGTAACGAGGGCGAGGGCGATGACCGTAGTGAGAATGTCCCACACGATGCTCGGCAACTGGCTCAATGCATCCGGGAGGTAGGGCGAAAAAAGCGGGGTGATCGAACCACCGACAAATCCAATGATGAGCCGCAGTGCCCAGATGGTGACTACCAACGGAGCCACCAGCAGCAAGCCGGTGAGGAAGGCATTGCGCAGGGAGGTGAAACGGGATTCGGGCATGGAGTGGGGATTAACCACAGAAGGGCGCGGTTGAACACTGATTTTTTTGCGATGGACAGGGCCCGGTGGTTTTTTGGTTTCTGGATGAGGGCTGGGTTGGTTTTTGCAGTGCGCCCCGAGCTGCCTGCCACCTTTAGCTCAAACGAAATGCGGGCAGCGCCTCTTTATTTTTCAGCAAGGCCATGGCGCGTTTTTCAGCGGCGCGCATGCGGCGTTTTTTGGCCGGTTGGAGATCGTCATAGCCGGCCAGATGCAACCAGCCGTGGACCAGATAAAGGGTCAGTTCGTCGGCGAACTTTCGTTGCTTCGCTTTGGCGTAGGTGAGGGCGGTGTCGGCTGAAACGCAAATCTCCCCGGCCAGTCCGACGGTGGGTTCGCCCTCGAAGGTGATCACATCGGTGGCGCTGGCGTCATCCATGAAGTCAGCGTGGATTTTTGCCAGGGCGGAGTCGGTCAGAAACACGAGCGAAAGCTCGCCGGCCGGGCAACCGCCGAGGAATTGATCCGCGTGCGAGTCGAGTACGGTGATGACCCGCGTCACGGCGGCGCGTGATGCACGGAGGCGCGGATGGGCGTTGCGGATGGCGATGGCGCGCTTCACGAGTTGGGGCGGATGGACTCCTCCGACTTCGCGTGCTCGTAGGCGTCGATGATCTTTTGCACGAGGGGATGACGCACCACATCGGTGGCGGTGAAGTGGTGAAATTCGATGCCGGGAATGTTTTTCAGAATGCGGGGCGCTTGGACGAGACCGGACGGTTTTGCACGGGGCAGGTCGATCTGGGTGATGTCGCCAGTGACAATGATGCGGGATTCGTCTCCCAGCCGGGTGAGGAACATCATCATCTGTTCGGGCGACGTGTTTTGCGCTTCGTCGAGGATGATGTAGGCATTGGCCAGGGTGCGGCCCCGCATGTAGGCCAGCGGGGCGATTTCGATCACGCCCTTTTCGGAGAGGCTGGCGACGTCGGTGGTATCCAGCATGTCGTGCAACGCATCGTAGAGCGGGCGGAGGTAGGGCAGGATTTTTTCGCGAAGATCGCCCGGGAGAAAGCCGAGGGTTTCGCCTGCTTCGACGGCCGGGCGGGTGAGGATGATGCGTTGCACCTGTCCCTTGAGCAGGGCGGAGATGGCGGCGGCCATGGCGAGGTAAGTCTTGCCGGTGCCGGCGGGGCCGATGCCGAATACAATCGGATTATTTTGAATTGCCTGAAGGTAGAGCTTTTGGCCGATGGTTTTTGGGACAATGGTCCGGCGGTTGGTGGTGATGATGAGCGGCTCATTGAAGAGCGCACGCAAGCTCGCGCCGTTGTCCTTGGTGTAGTTCTCGAGTAAGCGCAGGAAGTCGGCCGTGCGCAGCGTGAGGCCTTGGATGCGCCCGGTATTGAGGAGCGTGAAGAATTCCTCGGCCCAGCTTACCGCTTCGGCGGTGCCATCGATTTTCAGCCATTCGTCGCGGGTGACGAGGCGCACGGCGAGAGCACGTTCGACCCGGGCCAGATTATCCTCGCTGCCGCAAAACAGCTGGTTGAGGTGGCGGGCGTTGGGGTAGTGGAGCGTCTTGGATTCGGGCACGGCTGGGGGGAATGGCGGCTACGGGCGGGACGAGGCGGGGGGGATGGCGGGCAGAACGTCGGCGACGGCGCGCAGCCGCTGATACATGGCTTCGAGGGATTGGGGCAGCACGCGAGTCTCCCCGATGACGGGCATGAAATTAGTATCACCATTCCAACGCGGCACGATGTGGGCGTGCAGATGACTGATGCTGCCGCCGGCGGCAGTGCCGAGGTTGAAACCGAGATTAAAGGCATCGGGCTTGAGGGCGGCGCGCAGGATTTCCTTGCCCGTGATAATCTCGTCCATCAGATCGGCCCGTTCTGCGGGGTTGAGATCGGTGAGATCCGGAACATTGCGGAAGGGCACCGCCAGCAAGTGTCCCGCATTGTATGGATAGCGATTGAGGAGAAGGTAGGACAGCGGGCTGCGATGGATGATCAGGGCGGCGGCGTCATCGCCCAAGGCGGGCAGGTCGGTGAATGGATTTTCGCCGGACTTCGCGCGGGGCGCCTCGATGTATTCCATGCGCCAATAGGCGTGCAGATGATTCATGTTTCGACGGACACGTTTGCTCTGACGGCAGGTGATGTCAAAACAGGGATTCTTTGTTTCGGCTTGCCGGACGGTTAACCGAAACTTGCCCCGGACGCGGTGCCAGCCAAGGTAGTGGCCCATGCCGATTCTTGATCATCAGCCGAAGAAGAAAAACGCCCTGACGCAGTCGCAGCTGCGGTGGCTGGTGGGTGACGGGCTGGGCGAAGGCGCGTTCCAGTGTGAGCGGGTGCCGCGAAATCATGATCGCTGGGACTTGACGGTGAGGAGGGCCGCCTGATGGATCGCCGGTTGTTTTGGTTTGGGTTATGGCTGGCGCCCGTGCTGGTCTGGTCGTTGATCGCGCCGCACGATTATTTCACCTGGTTGCTCGAGGTCGCGCCGATCTTTATCGGTCTGCCCATCGCCTGGGCAGTGCGAAAAAAATTCCCGCTGTCCACGCTCTTGCTTGGGTTGCTCTGGTGGCATTGCGTGATCCTGATTGTGGGCGGGCACTACACGTATGCCCGGGTTCCGCTTGGCGGGTGGGCGATGCAGTGGTTCGGCTGGACGAGGAACAACTACGACAAGCTTGCGCATTTTGCGCAGGGCTTCGTGCCGGCCATTCTGACGCGAGAAATTTTACTGCGGACTTCGCCGTTGCGTGATCGAGGCGACGGACGTCCGAGTTGCTGGCTTGGTTTCCTCGTCGTGAGTGTTGGTCTGGCGTTTAGTGCCTTGTACGAACTGATCGAATGCGCGGTGGCGGTCATCAGCGGTTCGGGTGCGGCTGATTTTCTCGGCACGCAGGGATATGTGTGGGACACGCAAACCGACATGGCGATGGCCTTGATCGGCGCGTTGGTCGCGGTATTGCTCGGGGCCAGGGTGCATGATCGTTCCCTGCTTAAACTTTCAGAAAAAACGCGCGGCGTTTTTGATCATTGACGCATTGGGCGCAAGGCGTGGCCGTCGTCTCGAGAGAAATGCGCACAAAAAAAGCGCGGCATGCGCCGCGCCTGATAATAATTGCTTCGATCCTGAGGCTCAGGAGGGGATTTCCGGCATGATGGAATTTAGTGAGCGTGAAAGCGGCGGAGCTATTTCACGAGCAGGCGCGACCTGCTGACAGGTTGGGCAAATTCCGAAAAATCCGACGACGTGGGTGACTTCACTGTACCCGCGTTCCTGCAGCATACGCTCCATGCCTTCGACGGAAAAATAATCCACCTTTTCAGTTTTGCCGCAGTCTTTGCATGAAATGTGATAGTGTGGCTGATTGCCAAGGGTCAGTTCGTACTGACACGTGCCATTGTGCAGGTAACTGCGACGAACCATTCCGAGAGTTTCAAATGCAGAGAGACAGCGGTAAACCGTGACGAGGTCGCATACACTGGCACCGATATCCTGGTGAATACGCTCAATGCTTACCGGACCCTCATGCTGCATCAGGGACTCAATTATAGCGATGCGCGGCTTGGTGATGCGCATCTGAGCATTGCGCAGGCGGGTCCGCGCTTCATCCAAAGGAGAACCGGCCGGTTTCGGCTGGGTAATTATCCCCATCGGGTGATTTGACTGGGTCGCTGAGATCATCTTGTAACTTGTATGCAGTATATTGTGAATAATTGCGAGCTGAGTTTTACTGAAATATAGAAAATTTTACGGAAACCCCGCTCGATCCCACAAAACGAGGTCGCATGGCTTGTGCGGTGTTGCGACGGGATTGGGTGTGTGCTAGGTATTTGTCCCGAATTTAATGCAAGACTTGGAATTTTCAGAAATTGTAGGCCTGATTTGTAAAGAGGACTCCCGTTTTGAACGGCATGCTTATACTTTTGTCCGTCAAGCTCTTGATCATACGGTTAAAGAGATTAAGCGGAAAAGTCCTGAGCGTACGGGCAAATCCCTCCATGTGAGCGGGGCCGAACTTTTACAGGGGATTCGGATCTACGCACTCGACCAGTTCGGGCCATTGACGAAGACCGTATTAAACAAATGGGGTATTCAGCGCTGCTCAGATTTCGGCGACATCGTTTTTAACCTGATCGAATACAATGTTTTCAGTAAGACCGAAAGTGATCGTCGCGAGGACTTCGCGGATCTGTATGAATTTGAAGAAGCTTTCGTGAAACCTTTTGCTCCTTCCCGCGGTCGTCGCGCCCGCACTAACGGATAGAAGGGAACCGCGACTTGTGTGGTCGCGTGGATTTCGATTCAGTCCGCCTCTTTCATGTCAAAAAAACTGCCCGCCCGTTCGTCTGACCACATTCTGCTGGAAAAACTCTGGAGCGAACCGGTTGAACGTTACACTCTCCCCAACGGGCTGACTGTACTGCTCAAGCGCGACACCTCCGCTCCGGTTTGCTCGGTACAGGTCTGGGTAAAAACCGGCAGTATTCATGAAGGCGGGGATTTGGGTGCGGGCCTGTCTCATTATCTTGAGCACATGCTATTCAAAGGCACGGAACGCCGGGCGGGCCGGGAAATTTCGGCCACGGTGCAAGCGCATGGCGGCTATATCAACGCTTACACGACTTTCGACCGAACGGTTTATTACATTGATCTGCCTGCCGAGCATGCCGCGGTGGCCATCGACCTTTTGGCTGATGCAATTTTGCGCTCAACGCTGCCCGCGGAGGAAGTGA
Organism: Verrucomicrobiota bacterium; assembly: GCA_025363395.1. GTDB lineage: Bacteria > Verrucomicrobiota > Verrucomicrobiia > Opitutales > Opitutaceae > Lacunisphaera. The sequence continues at coordinate 4,847 of JANYDX010000513.1, read as the reverse complement.
TCAAGGAAAAGGAAGTGATCCTGCGCGAGATCGATATGTGTCTCGATGATCCCGACCAGCGACTCGGCCAGGCGCTTTTCGAGACAGCGTTTCGCACACATCCTTACCGGCAGCCGATCATCGGGCACCGCGACATTTTTGCCGCGACCACTCGCGAAAATTTGGTCGCTTACTATCAGGCCCGTTACGTGCCCAATAATCTCGTGTTGGTGGTCACCGGTGATTTTGACCCAGCGGGTACGCGTGCTGCCATTCGGGAGCATTTCGGGAAAGTGCCGCGAGCGCGCCTTGCGCCGGTTTTGGTGCCCGAGGAAACGGGCCAACTCGCCCGGCGTGACCAGCATCTTTACGAAGACGTTCAGGTATCGCGGGCCGGTCTTGGCTGGCAGATCCCGGGCCTGACTCACCCCGATGCACCCGCACTCGATATGCTCGCGATGGTGCTGGGCCACGGTGACAGCTCGATTCTCTGGCAGGCGATTCGGGAAAAAAGCCGGCTGGTGCATAACATTGATGCGATGGCTTGGAGTCCGGGCACGAGTGGTCTGTTCTACATTTCCTACTTGGCGGATCCGGATAAACGGGTCGCGGCGGAGCACGCGATCTTGCGCGAGCTCGCGCGGGTTGCAGATAAGGGAGTGAGTGCCCGGGCGCTGGCCAAGGGGGTGCGGCAGGCAGTCACCTCCGAAGTCAACATGCGCAAGACGATGTCTGGTCAGGCTTCGCGGCTGGGCGCTGGCGAAGTTGTAGTGGGCGACGTCAATTACAACCGCACTTATTTTCAACGGCTCTTTGCCCTGACGCCGGCGATATTGCGTCGTGTGATGCAGACCTACCTCGTGCCCCAACATCTGACGGTGGTTTCCTCGAATCCTGCGAGCTCGGCTGATCCGGTGACGCAGGCCGCAAGCCAAGGGGGCGCTTCGCTAGATTTTAAAGAAATCCGCCTGCCGAATGGGGCGCGGCTTTTGCTTCAGCCCAACCATCAGCTCCCTAATCTTCATCTGCGGCTGGCGTTTTCCGGCGGTCCCATGGTTGAACCCGCGAACCGGCGCGGACTCACCACCCTGATGTCCACGCTCCTCGCAAAGGATACCGCGAGGCGCTCGGCAGAGGAAGTGGCCCGCGCGATCGAGGAAGTGGGCGGTTCTTTCAGTGATTTTTCCGGTAATAACAGTTTCGGTCTCGCGGCGGAAGTGTTGCCCGGCGACGCCGATCTGGCCCTGGAATTGATCGCTGACGCGGTATTGCGTCCTTCGTTCAAGTCCGCGCGGCTCGAAATCGAACGCGAGTCATCTCTCGCCGCGCTGAAGGAGAGCCTCGATGATGTTGTCACTGTAGGCCGGAAAAAACTTCGCGAGAAATTTTTTGGCGCCCATCCCTTTGCGATTGAGAGCGGCGGCGATGAAGCGGGATTAACATCAATCTCAGTCGCCGACTTGCGAGCCCAGCACCGCAGCCTGATGGTGGCGGGCAACGCGGTGTTCGCGGTGGCGGGCGATTTCGATGCAAAAAAATTGGTGGTGCAACTCAAGACTTTTCTCGCCAAGTTGCCCAAGGGTACCGCGCCCAAGCCGAAAGCCGCGCTGCAGATTGCCGCCGGGGATTTTTCCGAGCAGCAGCCGCGCCAACAGGCGATTGTCTTCCAGGCTTTTCGCGGTCCCGGCCTGCTGGCTGCCGATTATGAGGTGAGTGAAGTGGCGGACGAATTATTCAGCGGCATGTCGTCGCATTTGTTTGAGCGCGTGCGCGAGGAGAAAAGCCTGGCCTACTTTGTGCGCTCCGGCCGCATTGTGGGCCTGGAAACAGGCATGTTTTATTTCTTTGCGGGCACCAGTCCGCAGCGGTACGAGGAAGTCATCGCCGAGTTAAACCTGGAGGTGACGCGGGTGCAGCAAGGCGGCGTGACCGCGGAGGAGCTGAAGCGGTGCCAGACCCGATTGAAGGCGGGCAAACGCATGAGCATGCAGACGAATTCCTCGCGCGCCATGCAGGCGGGCCTGAATGCGATCTACGGACTGCCCGTCAACGACTGGCGCACGTATGATGCCCGCATCGACAGGGTGACGCTGGCGGATATCCAAGCCTTCGCCGGTAAATATTTTCAGCTAGCCCAACGCGTGCAGCTTGTGGTTAAGCCGTAGTTAGGTGGCGCGGCAGCCTGATTTTAGGCGGACGCGGCCCGTTGTCGGACACGCCCAAATGCGGCTATGGTCACGGCGCATGCAATCATTACCCTCGTCTCTCAAACTCGCGCTGGGACTACTGGCGCTTTCATTCACTGCAACGGTGGTTTCTGCGGAAGAAAATCAACCCAAGGAAAAACACCCGTCCAAGGCTGCGCTGGAAAAATATGATGCGAACAAGGACGGGCAGTTGAGCGACGAGGAAAAAGCGAAGGCGAAGGAAGCGGCCAAGGAAAAGGCCAAGCTCACCCGCGAGGAAAACCTTGAGAAGTATGACGCCAACAAAGACGGCAAACTCGAGGAAACGGAAAGGGCCGCGAAGAAGGCCGATGAGGAGGCGGCCAGAGCAGCAAAAAAAGCCGAGAGGGACGCCGCGCGTACTGCCAAGACCACAGAAAAGAAGTAGTGGCCCTTTTCCTGGCTACGTAGCAAGGCTCCGGATCAACTCCGGGGCCTATTTTTTTTCCAAAAGCCCGCCGCTCCATTTAAGCTTGGCGCGCATCACCTCGAAGGGTGAATAATCACGCCGTTGCGCGAGCGCCAGGGTGCGTGGCGAGACGGTGATTTCGATGGGCGCGTCCTCGGTGACCGACGTGTTGCGTTGTCCATCCATCGCGACCAGCAGACGCGAATCCTGACTGCGGTTGATGACAGTCAGCTTCACATTGTCGCGGAAAATGATGGTACGATTGCTCAGCGTATGCGGGCAAATGGGCGTCATGGCGATCACGCCGGCGGACGGATGGATGATCGGACCGCCCGCCGCGAGATTGTAGGCGGTCGAGCCCGTCGGCGTCGAAAAAATGACGCCATCGCAGTAGTACTCGGTCACCAGTTTGCCGTCGGCCAGAACCTCCAGACGGACGAGGCGGGAATTGGTCGCGTTCTTGATCAAGACGTCATTCAGCGCGACGTCCCGTTCGCCCGCGCCGGCCTTGCATTCCAGCAAGGTGCGGCGGGCGATGCGGTAGTCTCCGCGCAGCAGGGTGGCGAATTGCGCCCGCGCTTCATCGGCCGAGAAAGTGGTCAGGAAGCCGAGGCTGCCCTGATTGACGCCGATGATTGGAATGTTTTCGCTGGCCGCACCGCGCACGGCGCCGAGCAGCGTACCGTCGCCGCCGATGACGCAGCAGGCGTCGCACCCTTTAAAATACCCTTTGGGGAGCTTCAGATCGCTGGACGACTTGATTTTTTTTGCGCCGGCCAGCTGCGCAATAGCGATGAGTTCCTGCGCCAGTTCCGGGGCGCCGGGCTTCTCTGCGTTTACCACAAAGGCCAGTTTGCGAAAGGGCTGCATAGTTGCGTCCTAATCCACACGAATACGCTAGAATGTCGAATTCCGATTGGTGGATGACACTTCGAGCCTTCCTTGGGCTTCGGGCGGGGCGGATGGAATTCCCGTCAGCCGGTGCTACAAGTCGCCGGGCTTCGCGCCGGGATTTTTAAGCTGGTCCTTCCAACTGAGGATTTTGGCTTGGGCGCCATATTTTTCGGCGGTGGCCTTGTCGCCTTTTTCCATCCAGATCCGGGAGAGTGTGGTGTTGATGAACAGGTCGTCGGCCCGGAGAGCATGGGCCTGATTCGCGGCGACGAGGGCCGCATCGAAGCGGCGCAGGGAGAAATTAATTTCAGCGAGCGCATGCCAGGCCTCGAAGGCGGCGGGCGCGGCAGTGGTGGCGCGGTAGAGCTTCGCCAGGGCAGTATCGTGATCGCCCATCGTGTAGTCGAACGTGGCGTCTTCGATCAAAGTTTGGATTTCCTCGGGAATCAAGCGACGGACGCTAGCACGGTCCGGGCAAAAAGAAAGGACGGCCTTGCGGGCCGTCCAGAAGGTGGAGCGAGAATTGAAACTCAGCCTTTCGTGTAGCCGGACTCGATGGAAATATTCAAAGTCACTTCGTCGCCGAGGGCCTTGGCCAGCATGGCGGGACCGGCAACGCCGAAATCAGACTTCTTAATCACCGTGGTGGCTTCCCAACCGGAGATGGTCGTACCGGGCTTCATGCCGGGAGCGAAGCCGTTGAGCGTCACGTGAAACACGGCTTCTTTGGTGACGTCCTTGATGGTGAGGCTGCCGGTGACATCGAAGGTGTTTTCGCCGGTTTTTTTCCAAGCCGTGCTCGTGAAGGTTGCGGTGGGGAACTTAGCGGCGTCAAAAAAATCCGGGCTCAGGATGTGGCCGTTGCGTTTGTCGTTGGCGGTGCTGACGGAGGCAATTTCCACGGCAGCCTGGACGCTGCTCTTCTCAAGATTTTCGCGATCGACCGTGATGGTTCCGGTGGTCTTGGTGAAGCTGCTGGTGAATTTCGACAAGATGTGGCGGAGGGTGAAGCCGGTCGAGGAATGAACCGGGTCAATCTGGTAGATTTCAACGTCGGCGCGTGCGGAGAGCAGCAAACCGAGAGTGGCGAGAAGAGCGATTAGGCGTTTCATAATTTTATAATGAGGGATTGGAGCGCAATAAGTAGACAGAAATACGTCCGGCGCAACTCCGACCTGCTTGATGGGAATTCCCCCCAGATTAGCTGAATGCCCGTATCGTTATCGGCTATTAAGGTCGCCGATGGTAAATCCAGGTATAGTCGCGTAATCCGGGAAGGGCTTATTGGTCTTTACCCCGCGGACGTGGCTCGGTCAGGAGGCGTTGAGTGGCTGAGGCCA
>JANYDX010000479.1 GCA_025363395.1 Verrucomicrobiota bacterium | reverse complement strand
ACCCGTCCGGAGGCCGGGTTCCACCTTCCAGCCACCGCCGGCAGCGGGGACTGGAAGGGAGCGGCGCGTTTTCTTACCGGGCAGGGATTGCTCGTGTTTCTGTTCACGGCGCTCGGTGGCTATGAAGCGTTTTTGCTGCTGACCATCTTCGGTCCGACCGAAGGGGGCTGGCTCGGTGATTTCGTCCGTGATTTTCAGTTGTGGTGTTACCGAGGAGATCCACGCACCGGCGGGATTTCGTGGCTCGCGGTCTCGGTCATGATGGGTGAACCCCTTTTTGTGGTGGGAGTCGCCGCGTTGTTGTGGCGTCAGCCATTTTTCCAACTTCGTTCACTTGGCGTCTGGTGCGCTCACGTTCGGGCTGTGGCACTGGCTGCGGTTGTGATTATGGGGTGCGCGGGTGGTTTGCTGTATTACGCGCGCAACGATGCGGTGAAGGCGAAGATCCTGCCGCCGTTTCCCGGTGAACGCATTCGCGTCCGACTCGATTTGCCTGACGTTCCTTTTCTCGATCAGAAGGGCACGGCTTTCCGCTTCGCGGATTTACGCGGGCGGGTGGTGCTGGTCACTGGCGTTTACGCGGCCTGCACGACGGCCTGCCCGGAGATCTTTCTCGAATTAAAAAAGATTCTCGGCGAATTGCCGGCTATTGAACGCGCCGATCTCAGCGTGGTCGCGCTCTCGCTCAATCCGGAATACGAGACGACAGAGCTGATGGCCGCTGTGGCTGAGGGTCGGGGATTTGTTTATCCCGAATTCCGCTACGTTAATGGACAGGAGCCAGCCGCGATGCACGACGTCCTGACTCGCCTGCAATTTTCCGCCACCCGTAATCCGGCGAATGGCGTGATCGATCACGCCAATCTGTTTCTCCTCGTCGATCGCGATAATCATATCGCGTATCGCTTCACGATGGATCCCCGCCATCGCGCGTGGCTCCGCGAGGGCCTGCGCGCCCTTCTTCGCGAAACCCATGCCGCATCCGCACCAGCATCCTGACGTGGATTGCGAGGTGCTGGCCGATGCGATGGGGCCGTCCGCCGACGCTCCCGGCTGCAAGCCACCACCGCCGCCCGTCCGAGCCGCGCGATTCTTCGCCATCGGCGACGGATTGCTGACGCGCGCCGACACTTTGCTGGAACGTTGGTTGCCGCGGGAAATGAATCCGCTGGCGCAAATCGGCCCTGCGGCGAATGCGATGCTGTTGCTCGCCACGGTATCGGGTGTGTTGTTGCTCGTTTGGTATTCGGCGAGCGTGCAATCGGCGTGGAGCTCACTCGCCAATCTTGGACCGCGTTCGCTCGGTGGTATCGTGCGCAGTGTGCATCGTTACTCGTCTGATTTCACCATGATGCTCGTGCTCGCGCATCTCGGGCGTTCCTTTCTGGCACGGAAGTTTGCCAGTGCGCGGTGGCTCGCGTGGGTGAGCGGGATCGCACTGCTCGGGCTGGTGTGGTTTATCGGTTGGTCGGGTTATTGGCTGGTGTGGGATCAGCGCGCCCAGTTGCTCGCGTTTGATACGATTCGGGTGGTGGATGTGCTGCCGGTGTTTGGCGAGCCGATGCTGCGGCTGTTTACTTCGGATCACACGGTGCCGTCGCTCCTGTTCTTCGTGGTATTTTTCATGCACATGGTGTTGCCACTGGGGATTGCGATTGGACTTTGCTTGCACTTGGCGCGTTTGAGCCGGGCGCAATTGTTTCCCAACTGGCAGCTCTCGGCGTGGCTCTGCAGTTCCGTGGTGGTGGCTTCACTGGTTTATCCGGCGGCAAATGCAGCCGTCGCGCAAATGGCCGTGAAACCAACGGCGCTGACGATGGATTGGTGGTATCTCTGGCCGCTGACAATTTCGGCGCGGCTCTCCGGCGGTGGGATCTGGCTGACGACTTTTCTCGCTACTGCCGGGTTGATGACCGTGCCGTGGTGGCTGACGCGTCGTCGTCCACGCGCCGTCTATCAGGCCACCGTCAATCTCTCTCGCTGTTTTTCCTGCACACTCTGCTCGCGCGATTGTCCGTTCGGCGCGATCACGATGGTGCCGCGTACAGATGGGAAACCGTTTCCATCGCAGGCGCAGATTGATCCGGATCGCTGCATCGGTTGCGGGATTTGCGCCGGCGCGTGTGACACCCAAGCCATCGGCCTCGCGTGGTTCGACGCGCAGCAAGTCATCCGCGAACTCGAGGCTTATGTACTGGCGGAGGTCGCGCTTGGCGCACCGCCCTCGCTCGCGTTTGTGTGCGCGCAGTCCGACGGCGGATGGGAGCAGTTTGACTATGTGTCGTGGGCGCGGCGAATTCCGGGTTACACGGTGAAGCCGGTGCCGTGCATCGGCTGGATCGAACCCAAGGTAATCGAGCGGTTAATCAGCAAGGGGGCGACGGCGGTGCTTTGTGTCGGCTGCGGTTCGAGCGAGGCGTTTTGCCGGGAGGGAAACAAGTGGTTGCCCGCGCGACTCGCTGGTACGCGTGAGCCCGGGTTTCGCCCGAACCGTGCGGATCAGCGTAAAGTCGCGCACGTGAATTTCGATCCGCTCCGGGCGAAATTGCTGACGGAAGCTGCGGTGCGGTTACAGCAGGTGGAGCGCGTTGCCCCTAACGCGCTTGAAGCTCGCAGCGGGAAAACCAGCGCGTTGGGGGCAACG
>JANYDX010000437.1 GCA_025363395.1 Verrucomicrobiota bacterium | reverse complement strand
GCCGCCCATGGAGAGGCCCGCCATCGCACGATGTTCGCGGTCGGGCAAGGTGCGGTAGGTGAAATCGATCAACGGAATGAGGTCCTTCACGAAAACCTCGTCGAGCGCGCTGAACATGCGGCTGAAGTCCGCCGGTATGGCGGGCCGCGGAGCCGGGGCCGCGGCGGGCGCAGCTGATTTTCCGTCGGCGGGAGCGGTCGTCGGAGCCTTGTCGAGCAGACCTGCCGGCGGGCGCAAGGGGACTTCGGGGTCGCCCGGGCGTCGGGCGTAGCCTTGCTCCATCACGATCAGCATCGGCTTTGCTTTCCCGGCTGCGATCAGGTTGTCCATGATCTGGCTGACGTGACCTTGCACGACCCAGCCACGCTCGTCCTCCCCGCCGCCGTGCTGGAGGTAGAGCACGGGATAACGCGCATCGCGGACCGTGTCGTAGTCGGGTGGCGTGTAGACGAAAATCCGGCGCCATGCCCCCGTGGTCTTGGAGTGATACCAGCGTTCGCGCACCTCTCCGTGTGGCACATCCTGCGGCAAATAATAATCGACGCCGGCTTCTGGCACTTCGATGCCCGTGGATTGTTTGCTGACTCCATAAAATGATTCGCTCGATGGGTCGTTCACCCAGACGCCATCGACGACGAGCCAGTAGTAATGGAAGCCGGGCACCTGCACGTCGGTCGTCGCGGTCCAGAAACCCTCGGCGTCGCGGACGGCGGGGTAAGTCTTGTCGACATGAAACTTCACGCTCTGCGCCTCGGTGGCCTTGATGCGAAATAAGACGCGATTGTCGGAGAGGATGCGCGGGTATTCGGCCCCGCGAATGTTGGTGCTTGCTGTCACGCCGGGCGAGGCGGCTGAAGCAGGTGCGTCATCGGCGCGGCAAAAGCCGGCGGTGAAAAAGGCGGACATGAGGAATAATTGGGCGGCAATTTTCATGGAGCTATGGGGTGAACAACGAAGGAGGGACCGTGGTTTTGGCCGGATGCAGGAGCGTGTAGGTAAACTCCAACATCGAAATCAGGAGATCTGCGGGTATGTTATGCTGGCGTTGGTTTGAACCAAAATTCAGCAGTCACAGCCGATCAAAGTGACCACGGATTTCACGGATGAACAGGGATACAGAAACAATTCATGGGGAGAAATTCGATCAAACCTACTCTCCTGCGAGGTGGAAGTCCAAGAACTTGTTTTGGATTGATAATCCGTGTTCATCGGTGAAATCCGTGGTTTCAACGGCGATTTATTTGTTGATCAGGATACGTGGCGGCTTGGTCGAAGACTTCGGTGCAAAACTTTAGTTGACCGGAAACGGCCGGATGATGCGCAGGGTTTCACCGGTATCTTCCAATTCGAAGAGTCGCGCGCGTTCGGTCGCCTTGTTGGGAGAATGCAGCACCAGCATGAGCTGGCCGTCTAAGCGTTTGAAAATGAAGCCGTGGCCGCCGTCCTCTGCGTAAAGCGGCGCCGCTTGCTGCCGCCACGGACCGGCGAGTTTTCCGGAATCGGAAATTGCCACGCCCGTGGCGTAGCCCGTCGGGCTTCCGCTCGACCAGATCATGAAGAGTTTTCCTGATTTGGACTGATAAAGCGAAGGACCATCGGTGACCCAGCAGCCAAACTCGTCGGAGCGTTTGGTCCATGGACCGTCATTGCCGAAGAAGAGGCGTTTGGGTTCTCCGACCGTGCCGGAGAGATCGTCCTTCAATTGGATCATCTCGACCGTGCCATTCACAATCTGCACCCATTCGTGGCAAAAGACCATGTAGGGCACGCCATCTTCAACCCAGAGCGTGCCATCGAGCGTCATCATGTCCTCCGGCGGAGTCGGCCGATTTTCAAAAGGTTTAAATGGTCCGAGCGGCGAATCACCGACCAGAATTTGCGAGCCACGGCGGACGCGAGGCAGCCAGTTGCGCCATTGTTCGCCGAGCTTCGTCGCCGTGTCGAAGGTGAGGAACAGGTAATACTTGTCCTTGTAGCGATGCAGCTCCGGCGCCCAGATGCCGCGCATCTCCGCGCCCGGCCAGAAATTGTCCGGAGTCTGGAAGATCAGATGCGGGCCTTCCCAGGTGATCAGATCCTTGCTGGTGTAAGCGCGCACGCCGCGCCAGGCCGACGCGATGATCGTATACGTTTGAGTGGTCGGGTCCGGAAGAATGCACGCGTCGCGCATGCGCACATCGGCGAGTTTCAGGTCGCTGGAGAAAGGTGGCAGCACCTGTGCGGCTGGAGGCGGTGCAGGCGGGGTTTGAGCGAACAGGAAACTGCCGCCGAATGCGAAACCGAGGATGAGCAGTTGACGAAGGGAATGCATGGAGAAAGAGGGCGGGCGGGGCGCGAAAATCAGGGTAATTTTTTCACGGGCTTCAAATCGAGATTAGCCATCAGTTCGGCTTCACTGACAGTTGAGATCACGCCGGTTTCCGGCACGGGGATTTTAGTAACCCAGAGGAGCGCGTTGAGAACGAGTTTGCGCTGATCGTCGTTTTTCCAGTTGAGGTGATAATGTCCGCCGGTGAAACCGAAGCCACGACCGCCGTCGGGGCGCTCCGTCACCCACATCACGGATTGCGGTTCACCGCTGGCGACGGCGGCGCGAACCGCGGGATTGCCTGCATGCGGATCGTCGGGACGGGACATCGTGTTAGCGGGAGGAACCGCGGTGAGAATGGGCGTGATGCCGGTCAAGTCGCTGCGGAATCGCAGATGAAAATACCATTCATCGCGGGTTGAAAAATGATTCACGCCACGCGTCACCGCGTGGGAGGGCAGGGGTTTAAAGTCGGGTTGCCACGATGGATTGACGGACCAGTCGGTTTCGAACGCGCCTCCCATCCAATCGAGAAATTCCCGCTCGCCCTTTTCCGGCGTGGGTTCCACGGCGTAGTGAATGCAGCCGAAGCCAACCCCCCGCTGCATCAGGCGCCCGAGCAAGGCCAGGTGGTCGCGGGCGAGGGCGGGATGGTTGCCGCCGCCGTCACTGTAAATCACGATGGCATCGGCGTCTTCGAG
>JANYDX010000419.1 GCA_025363395.1 Verrucomicrobiota bacterium | reverse complement strand
CTGGCGCGCGATCTCCAGGTCAAGCTCGGCGACGAGATCGTGTTCGACGTGCAAGGCGTGCCGGTGACGACGCGGGTGGGCAGTTTGCGCCAGGTGGACTGGCGCCGGATGCAGCCGAATTTCTTCGTGGTTTTCCCGGCGGGCGTGCTGGAAGGCGCGCCGAAATTCCACGTCATGGCTTTGCGCGTCGCGTCCGCCGAGCAGTCGGCGCGGGTGCAACAAGCGGTGGTGCGCGAACTGCCCAATGTGTCGGCGATCGACCTCGGCGTGATCATGCAGGCCATCGACAAGGTTTACACAAAGGCTTCGTTCGTCGTGGAATTTCTGGCGCTCTTCACGGTGGTGACGGGTGTGATTGTGCTGGCGGGAGCGGTCTTGATCGGCCGTCACCAGCGGGTGCGCGAGAGCGTGCTGTTGCGCACCCTCGGGGCGACCAAGGCGCAGATCAACCGCATCATGCTGACGGAATACCTGGCGCTCGGCACGCTCGGCGCCGCGGTGGGCGCGGGGCTGGCGGTGGGGGCGAATTGGGCGCTGGCGTATTTTGTTTTCGAAGTAAAGTGGGCGGCACCGTCCGCGATGGTGCTGCTGGGCGGTTGGGCGGCGGTCAGCGCCATGACGATCACGACAGGCTTGCTGTCGAATCGCGGGATCTGCGATCATCCGCCGCTCGAAATTCTGCGCCAGGAAACATGAACCGCCGTATCCTCACTTTTCACTACACACTCAAAGACGGGCAGGGCCGCCTGCTTGATACCTCCCAAGGGTCTGCGCCCATGCCTTTCGTGGAGGGAGCCGGACAGATCATCGAGGGCCTCGAGGAACAATTGCTTCAACTGACCGCCGGGGAAAAGCGCGCCGTGGTGGTGCCGCCGGAGAGGGCTTACGGGGAACGCGAAGCTGATTTGGTGCAGAAGGTGCCCAAAGCACGTCTGCCCGTGAGTGACGTGAAGGTGGGCGACCAGTTCCAGACCGGTCCGGACCGTCACGCGCCGGTGGTGACCGTCATGGCGATCGAGGGCGATGAGGTGTTGCTGGATGCCAATCATCCGCTGGCGGGGCAAACGCTGCATTTTGAAGTGGAACTGGTCACCGCCCGGCTCGCCACCCCCGAGGAACTTGGGCAGGTTGAAGGTAAAATCATTGATTGAAGGGATTGCCTCGGCGGCTTCGAGGCCTACTTTGGCGCTCCAATAATATGAAAATCCTCGGTATCGATATCGGCGGGTCTGCCTTCAAGGGCGCACCTGTGGACACCAAGACTGGCAAGCTGCTGGCGGAACGGCACCGCGTGGAAGTCGCGTCGCCGTGCACGACGGCGCAGGGTGTGGCCGCGGCTCGCGAGATCGCCCGGCATTTCAATTGGAAGGGACCGGTTGGTCTCGGATTTCCCGGCATTGTTGTCGGCGACAAGATTGGTGCGGTCGGAAATCTGGGCGACAACTGGGTCAACCAAAATGGCGCGGCACTTTTCCGCCGGGCGACCCGCTGTCCGGTGAAACTGTACAATGATGCCGACGCTGCCGGCCTGGCGGAAATGAAGTTTGGCGCAGGGCGCGGCAACCAGGGTTCGGTTTTGATGCTCACGTTTGGTACGGGGATTGGCTCGGCACTGTTTTATCGCGGGCAGTTGTTTCCGAACGCCGAGATGGGCTGGGTGCCGTGGCGTGGCAAGCCGTTCGAGCGCTTTGCGTCAGCCGCGGTGCGCAAGCGGTTGGATCTTTCCTGGGAGGAGTGGGCAGTACGTGTGAACACTTACCTGGCCGTGATGGAGCGGATTCTTTCCCCGGATCTGATCATCATCGGGGGTGGGGTAAGCAAAAAATCTGATGAATTCTTAAAGTTCATCAAGGCGCACGCCAAAGTCGTTCCCGCCAAAATGCACAACGAAGCCGGAATCGTCGGCGCGGCCCTGGCGTGGGAACACGCCGGCAAATAAATTTGAGGGAGCGTGCGGGCTCCGTGCGCGATCAGGAGGGTTTTCCAACGGGGTTGATGTCAGGTTGCTGTGTTTGGAGGCGCGCCTTGGAGTCGAGTAGGGGAGTTGGGCGTGATCCCTCTCTCTTCGCCACTCATCCGGGCCTTCTGTCCATTCATCACAACTGAATGCAACTTCGTAGCTGGATGGATTGTTCTTACGCCCATGCCGAAATCATTTATTTTGTCACCCGCCGGCTGCTTCCTTTTGTGTCACGCTGTCATTAGCAGCGCAGCGAAGAATCCATGCCGTCGTTGGCGGGGTCAGGATCGAGGTCGTGGATTCTTTCCTCTGCTCAGAATGACAGAAAATGTGCTTTGATTGCTTCAAGCCTCATCGCAATGTGCCCAGTAGCGCGGTGGCACGCTTAAAGCGCTCGCGAAAGGATCGTTTCCACACAAGTCTATCCGAATAATTTCCCCCATGTCTGTTTCTACCACTCAACCAGCCCGGAGCAGCTCCCCTGCATCCTCGAAAAAGAAATCCAATCGCACGCTTTTCATCGTGCTGATCGCGCTCGTGTTGGTCGCCGTCGTTGGCGTGGTCATTGCCGCTTCCAAGAAGGGCGATACCACTACCGCGGTGACGACGGAAAAGGCGGTGATAAAAACCATCACGCAGCTGGTCAACGCGACGGGTAAGATCCAGCCCGAGGTGGAGGTGAAAATCGCTCCCGAAATCGCCGGCGAGATTCTGGAAATGCCCTTCCGCGAAGGCGCTACGGTCAAGAAGGGCGATTTGCTCGTGAGCATCAAGGCCGATGCCTATCGCTATCAAGTCGAGCAACAGGAGGCGGGGTTGGTCGGGGCTCAGGCCACCAGTCTCGTCAACAAAGCTCAGCTGCAAAAAGCCGAGGAGGATATCAAGCGCAACCGTGATCTCTACGACAAGCATCTGATCTCGGATGCAGATCTGGCGGTGGTGACCAACGCCTATGACGGATCCAAGGCGGGTTACGAGAGCGCGGTCGCAAATATCACCCGCACCGAAGGCTTGCTCAAACAAATGCGTGACCAGCTCACCAAAGCCATCATCTATTCGCCCATCGACGGGACGGTCAGCTCACGCACCAGCGAAGTCGGTGAACGCGTCGTGGCCACGGGTTCGTTCGCCGGCACCGAAGTCATGCGGATCGCCGATCTCGCCAACATGGAGGTGCGCGTCAACATCAACGAAAACGATATCGTCAATGTGAAGGTCGGCGACAAGGCCCGCATCTCAATCGACGCCTATCCGGCGCGCAAGTTCACCGGTTTCGTGAAGGAAATCGCCGCCGCCGCCAAGACTTCCGGTCTGAGCACACAGGAGGAAGTCACCAATTTTCAAGTTAAGATCCGCGTCGCCGACAAGGACGTCGCTCTCCGTCCCGGCATGAGTGCCAGCGTCGATGTGGAGACGAGAACGGTCGAAAACGTCGTCGCCGTTCCCATTCAGTCCGTGACCGTACGCAGCAAGGAAGGCAGCAAGACCATTGACCAACTTTCCGGTGATCGCGACATGAGGGCCAAGGAAACCAAGGGCGATGGCGCGGCGGCGGCGGTTAACGAGAAGCAGCAGCGCGAGCGCGAGCGCGACGACCGGGCCGGCTTGCAACGCGTAGTCTTTGTCCGCAACGGCGATACCGTCAAGATGACCGCGGTCGAGACCGGCATCGGCGATACCACGCACCTCGAAATCAAGTCCGGTCTCAAAGCAGGGGACGAAGTTGTGAGCGGACCTTTCGGAGTCATCACCCGGATTCTGAAGGACGGGATGAAAATCCGGATCGAAAAGCCCAAACCGGTGAGTGAGAAAAAATAAGTCATGGCCTCTTCCGTTTGTGCGGATGCACCGGCTGAGCCTCCCCGAAACTCCATGTATTCATTCTCTCATTCCGAGCGCAGCGCAGGACCCACAATTGCACGCGGGGCAGCGGGTGAGCGCGCCGGGATCTTTCGCTGCGCGCAGCGGGACAACCGTTTTTCTCTTTGCAAAACCACATGACACCCATTTCAGCCTCCTCAGGCCCTGACGCTGCCGAGCGGTCGTCCCGGGCGCGTGCAATCCGGCCGGCGGGTGCGCTCGTGATCGACATCGAGGGCGTGACCAAGCTTTACAAGATGGGCAACGAGATCATCCACGCCCTGCGTGGAGTGAATCTAAACATTCATCGCAATGAATACCTGGCCATCATGGGACCGTCCGGTTCGGGCAAGTCCACCCTGATGAACATGCTGGGCTGCCTCGATACACCGACCGCTGGCCGTTACGAATTCTCCGGCAAGAACGTGGCCAGCATGGTGGACGACGAACTTGCCGACATCCGCAATCGTGAGATCGGGTTTGTCTTCCAGACTTTCAACCTGCTGCCGAGATCCAATGCGCTGCACAATGTCGAGCTGCCGCTGATTTATGCCGGGATTTCCAAGGCCGACCGGATCGAACGCGCCGAACAGGCATTGCACGATGTGGGGCTGGGTGATCGCATGCATCACAAACCCAATGAGCTTTCCGGCGGACAGCGCCAGCGCGTGGCGATCGCCCGTGCGCTCGTCACGCGGCCCTCGATCATTCTGGCGGATGAACCCACCGGCAATCTCGATTCGAAAACCGGCGTCGAGATCATGGACCTTTTCGAGCAACTTTACGTGCAGGGCAACACGCTCATAGTTGTCACCCACGAGGAGGATGTCGCCCGTCACGCCCGCCGGATCGTGCGATTGCGCGATGGGCTGATTGAAAGCGATGGGCCGGCCAATTGATTTTCGATTTTTGAATTTGGATTTTCGATTCCCATGACCGAGAAAGATCTCAAGCAGCGCACGAAACTTTTCCCCCTGCGGGTATTAAAGTTGATTGATTCTTTGCCTGAAACGCGATCAGGGAGGATTTTAGCGCATCAGTTGGGGCGTTCAGGGACTTCGGTGGGGGCAAATTGTCGGGCGGCGTGCCGTTCGCAATCAGAGGCTGAAATGATATCCCAGCTTTCAGTGGTTGAAGAAGAAGTCGATGAACCGTGCTTCGGGATGGAGTTGATTGCCAGTCACGGGTTCAGGTCGCCGGAAAAACTGGTTCCGCTTCTCCGTGAGGCGGACGAGTTGACTGCGATTATGGTCGCTTCCCGACGCACGTTGGCAGCGAAGAATCCAAAATCGAGAATCCAAAATCGAAAATGAGACGCCTCTATTTCGAAATTTCAGAGTCACTGCGCATCGCCTTTGCGCAGATCCGCGCGAACAAACTGCGTTCAGCACTGACTGCACTCGGGGTGATTATCGGTATTGTCGCTGTCACACTCATGGGCACGGCGATCAAGGGAATTGATGTGGGCGTGGATCGAAGTTTTTCCGGCTTCGGAGACGATTTGCTCTATGTGGACAAACGACCGTGGGGCGAGAAAGACGATTGGTGGAACTACCGCAACCGGCGGCCGATTCTTTACACTTACGCGCAGCAAATCAACGAGTGGATCGCGGCCAATCCCGACAGTGCGCTCAAGATTGCGGTGCCCACGGCGAACCGGGGAACGACCATTATCCGTGGAGAAAATCGCCTGAATAATATCTGGACCCTCGGCACGTCGGCGGATTACGCCCGCATTACGCGTTCCGAGGTGAAGGAGGGGCGTTTTTTCAGCGATTTCGAAGCGCAGTCCGGAGCCAATGTCGCGTTCGTGGGATTTGACGTGGCCGACGCGCTTTTCCCCAATGAATCGGCCGTGGGAAAGACGGTCCGGATTCGCGACCAGAATTTCAAGATCCTGGGTGTGGCGGCGAAACAGGGTAGCTTCCTGGGTCTTTTCAGTTGGGACTCGCAGCTGGCCATGCCCATCACGACTTACCGTCGCTACTACCGCGCCAATGAAAACAGCCAGATCCGCGTCCAGGTTGACAGTTTGAGGATGGCGCAGGCGCGCGACGATCTTCGTGGACTCATGCGCCGGATCCGCCAGCTCGGGCCGGAACAGCGCGACGATTTCGATCTCAACGAACAGGGGACCATCCGGGCGCAACTGGATCCCATCAAGAATGGCATCGCCCTCGCCGGACTGTTCATCACGAGTCTCGCGCTCTTCGTCGGCGCCATCGGGATCATGAACATCACTTACGTGAGCGTGAAGGAGCGCACGAAGGAGATCGGCACCCGCAAGGCGCTCGGGGCGCGGCGCCGCACGATTCTGCTGCAGTTCCTCATCGAGGCGGTCACCATTTGTTTCATCGGCGGGGTGGCCGGCCTGGCTGTGGCCCGCGGACTCACCGCGCTGGTCGCGGTGATTGCGCCTGCCTTCCCCCTGGTGTTCTCACTGGGGCTGGTGCTGACGGGTTTGGTGATTTCCGTCGCCACTGGAATCCTGAGCGGCTTCGCGCCGGCGTGGTCGGCCAGCAAGCTCGATCCGGTCGTCGCCCTTCGGTATGAATGACGCGGCTGCATCCGAAGAAATCCATGCCCATGCATACCGCCGCTGATATTTCTTTTTTTTGTAAGAGCCTGCAAGCACGCTCCTACACTCCGACCAAGCCGATTCATTTCGAATGAATATTCTCGAAACCCTGCGGCTGGCGCTTTCGTCGCTCTCGGCGAACAAACTTCGTTCCGGGCTCACCATGCTCGGGATCGCGGTGGGCGTTTTCTCCGTGATTGGAGTCATGACGGTTATCACCGGCCTGCGCGGTTCGATTGAGAACGGACTCAATGTGCTCGGGGCAAATAGTTTTCAATTCACGAAATATCCGGCGATCAATTTCAGCGACCCCCGGCAGAAATTCGCCAACCGGCGCGACATCACCTATGCCGAGGCGGCGCGTTTTAAGGATTTGATGCACGCATCAGCCAAGGTCAGTCTGCAACTGAGCCGGGGCGGCCGGCGGGCGAGCTACCTTGATCGATCCACCAACCCCAATATTCCTCTCATCGGCGCCGACGAGAATTTTCTGACCAGTCGCAATTACGAGATTTCCGCCGGCCGGGACCTCAGTGCTGATGATGTGGAATTCGGCCGGGCGGTTGTGATAGTGGGAACAGATATCGTGGAAAAACTTTTTCAGAGCGAGAGCCCGCTCGGTCATGTCGTGCGCATTGATGGCCAGAATTACACGGTCATTGGAGTGACGGCGTCGAAAGGCACGTCCTTCGGTCAAAGCCAGGATAACAACGCCGTGACGAGCATCACAAAATATCTGGCGACGTATGGTCGGGCGGGTCGGTCGGTCGGCGTAAATGTCCAGGCCGCCAATCAGGCCGAACTTGCCGGGACGCAGGACATCGCCATCGGCATGATGCGGCTGGTGCGCGGGCTCGATCCCGAGGACTCCAGCGATTTCGAAATTTTCTCCAACGATTCGCTGATCGAGACCTTCAACAACATCACCGGCATTGTGGCGGTGGGCGCGTTTGTCATCAGTGCCATCGCACTGCTCGCTTCCGGGGTTGGCATCATGAACATCATGCTCGTGAGCGTCACGGAACGCACCAAGGAGATCGGGATCCGGAAAAGCATCGGCGCGAGAAAGAAAAATATTCTCACGCAATTTTTGATTGAAGCCGTCGCACTGTCGCTGGTGGGCGGTCTGGCCGGAGTCGTCACTGGCGTGGTGGGTGGAAACATCGCCGCCAAGATGCTGAACGCGGCGATGGTCTTTCCATGGGGCTGGGCGGTGGCGGGATTGAGTGTGTGCTCGGTCATTGGCATCACCTTTGGCTTCTATCCCGCGTGGAAAGCGGCCTCCCTCGATCCGATCGAAGCGTTGCGGTACGAATAGCTTCGCGCGCTGTCCCCTTCTTTTGGGGAGTTATGCGGTAGGTGTCAGGCTCACCGCCCGGAGAATTTCGATTGTGGAGCGGCAAATGCTCGAGTGGTCGTACGCGGCGCTGTCGTGCGGAAAACGGACCGGATCTCGTGGGTCAGTGCTCCTCGATTCCCTTTTCGCGTACCAGGTTTCACGGATTCCCCATCTCCCGGCTTGCTAAACATCGGGAAACATTTGTCTGCTGCAGGTGGGAACCCCCCTTACCTCCTCCCTTTCCCCATGTTGCTTCGTGCCTGGCCGCTCTTGGCTATTGTCTTCGCCGGCTGCGCGTGTCCGGCGGTTTTTTCCGCGACGGTCACGGTCGCGGAGGGCGGGTATTCCATTCGCGCGTGGGAGACGGAGGACGGTCTGCCTCAAAACACGGTCACGGCGATTACCCAAACGCGTGAGGGTTACTTGTGGATTGGGACCCTGGGCGGACTGGCCCGTTTCGATGGCGAGCGCTTTCAGGTTTTCGACGGGGTGAATTCAACGAACCTGGAGGATGGGCGGATCATCAGCCTGTTTGAGGATGCATCGGGCGTGCTGTGGATTGGACTCGATTCCGGCCGGATCACGTCCTATCGCGACGGAAAATTTTATCCCGCGGAAGCCGGCCGGAATTTCCGCTCCAGAGTGCTGGCCATGGGGGCGGATGAAAAAGGGGCGGTCTGGTTGTTTCGAAATGACGGTTCGCTGGTGCGCGCAGACGCCACTGATAGCGGTTCCGCAGGCGAGATGATCGTTCGCCTGGTGCTGGGGTTTGCCTGCAGTGGCCAC
>JANYDX010000385.1 GCA_025363395.1 Verrucomicrobiota bacterium | reverse complement strand
CCGGGAAACGGATTCATCCGCACGCCCTGCGCCACACCACGGCGATCTATCTGCTCAAAGCCGGCGTCGATTTCGCGACGATCAGCCAATGGCTCGGTCATGCAAGCCTCACCACCACGATGCGCTACGCCCGCGCCGACCTCGACCTCAAGCGCCAGGCACTCTCGCAAGTGTTCCCCGAGGTGCTCGGTGCGCCGACGGCCGGCCGCCTGCGAATCGATGGCAGCGAGTTCACGCGATGGCTCCGCCGCCTGTGATTATTAATGTGGAGCAGCCGTCTCCTCGCTCGAAGCCAAATGAACCCGCTACTCCACATAACTGCGCGCTCCACATAAGTGCAATAATGGTAAGCTTACCATTATTGCACAGTATTGAAGATCTCCGGGGTGCCGTAGGTGTCGAGTGCCCGCTGAACGGCCCGCGCGCAAAAGCTCGCATCGAGCGTGTTGGATAATTCCCACGCCAGCACGCAGCGACTGTGCCAGTCGATGACCGCGCAGAGATAGGCGTAGCCGCCTTTCACGGGCACGTAGGTGATATCGGTCGCCCAGACCTGATTCGGTCGCGTCACCGCAAGATGACGCAATAGATACGGGTAGATGCGCTGTCCGGCCTGCGCCCGCGAGAGGTGGGGCTTCTGATAAATCGCCTCCAGTCCCAACCGCCGCATCAGTCGCTGCACCCGCTTGCGATTGATGGCTTCGCCTTGGCGGCGAAGCCACCGCGTCATTTGCCGCGAACCGAAAAACGGAAACGCCAGATACGTTTCATCGATCAAGCGCATCAGGCGCAGCGTTTCCTTCGGCTCAGGTTTTGGCTGATGATAATAACTCGCTCGCGCCAGCCCCAGCAACTCGCACTGGCGAGTGACGGACAAGAGCGGATGTTGGACTTCGATCATGTGGCGACGCTGGTCAACATTCGAGCTCACCAGCTTTTTTTTTAAGCCATTCCAGTTCCATCTTCAACCGACCAATCTGTTCGAACAGCTCCTGCTCTCGCTTCTTGGCCGCCGTCGCATCGGCGTCGGGCTTGCCGGCAAATACTTCCGGCAGCCGCTCAGCCACCTCCTTTTTCCACTGGCTCACTTGGACGGGATGGATGCCGTGTTTGGCGGCAATCGCGTGGACTGGCTCGATGCCCTTCAAGGCTTCGAGCCCCACCTGGGCTTTGAACTGGGCACTATGCAAACGTCGTTTCTTGGACATGGGTCTTGGAGAATTTTAACTTAACCATCCCTCCTGTCCAGTTTCCGGGGTCCACCTCAAAAAGCCCCACCTGTTTTTAGGTGGGGCGGGCGTGATACCACGGTATCAGTTACGCGACGGCGATTTTTACGCCCTCCTCCATCAGGGCGTGGACTTTGTGCGAGTTGGGCTCGTCAACGTACGACTCGTTGCCTGCGTCAATGCAAAGCTGGGTTAGTTTCTTCAAAGACATTTTCTTCAGTCCACTGCGAAGAAACTGGGCAATCTCTTCCCCGCCTGTTTCCCTGTTTTTGACGTAGCTGGTGAAACCCGGCCCCATGCAGCAAATAAAGCTGGCAGGATCGCCCTCCCAGCCGTCCAGCTCACTGAACGTGAGACCGGTCATTAAATCGCTGGCGTCGATTGCGAGCATCCGAGTGTCAGTGGCCACTTCAAAAACGGCCACTCAGGGCCATTTCAAACCAGCCACCTGGAGGGTGGCTCGGTGATAGGATGGTTAGGGTGTAATCAAGCTGGATTGCATGCGAGGATGAGGTGGCGGCCGACGATTAACGTGAACCTGACATCACCCGCTGTAGCGCTATGTTTAGTTCCGTGTCACGGGCATTCTTTGCTCTGCACGATCACGTAGTGAACGATTGAGGGTGCCGCAAGGGCCCTACGGCGGAAATGGGTAATGCAGCGGAGGCAGGAGAGTTGGACAGCATCTTGAGGCAAGCCGCGCTCCCCTGAAATATCAGGGCAGCAGCTGGCGGCGGGCCTGTTTGCGAAACCCCAAGGCGCGGCGTTCTGCTGGCCGGCAGGGCCCGGCCCTCCAGCCGGAGGACTCACCTCCGACGGATTTCCGGCTACCTACAAAGCGGAGTAACTGGGCAGCGCTTAGGTGCTGGCCGGGGCGTAGGGGGCGGCGCTGCGGACAGAGTCGGCGATCGTGGTCGGAGCGACCACTTCCACCTCGCCCTTGTCCTGATTGAAACGCATCGAAACCGTCTTCGACACGCCGCGCTCCTGCATCGTCACACCATAAAGCGCGTCGGCGGCGGCCACCGTGCTCTTGTTATGCGTGATGATGATGAACTGCGACTCCTTCACGAATTGCTTCAGCAGGTTCGTGAAACGATGGATGTTCGATTCATCGAGCGGAGCATCCAATTCGTCGAGCAAGCAAAACGGCGAAGGTTTCACCATGTAGAGTGCGAAGAGGAGCGCGACGGCGGTCAGCGTTTTTTGTCCGCCGGACAGCAGCGTAATGCCCTTCAGCTTGGTGCCCGGCGGCTGCGCCACAATCTCGATGCCGCTCTCCAGCGGGTCCTCGGCCGTGACGAGGTCAATCTCCGCCCGTCCACCGCCGAACAGAATCTGAAACGTGTAAGCAAAATTTTTCCTGATCTGATCGAAGGTCACCTTGAACTGCTCGAGCGACGTCTGATTGATGTCATCGATCGCCTTGAGCAGAGCGGTTTTCGCCCCGGTGAGGTCGTCGCACTGCGCCTTCAGGAATTCGTAGCGTTGCTTCAACTCGGAGTATTCCTCGATCGCCACAAGGTTCACCGCGCCCATCGATCCGATGCGCTGGCGCAGGGCCTCGACCTCGGCCTTGACCTCGCCCCAGTTGGTGGAATCAAGCTCCACCAGATCGGCTTCGGTGGCCTCGCCTTTGTTACCCTTGTCTTTCTTGCGACGTTTGGGGGCCTCAATCGTGACGCTCGCCGCAGCGGGGTCAGGGAGCCCGGCGACAGCATCCTCTTCTTCGTCGAGATCGAGCGCCTTGAGGCCTTCGGGTTCGTCGTCGGCGTGCCAGAGAAGTTTTTTCCAATCCAGGGTGGAAATCTCGATCTGGAATTCGCGGGTGACTTCTTCGACGAGGAATTGCACGCGCGCGCCGGTCTCGGCCACCTTCACTTCGTGGCGGGAGAGCTCCGTCTGCGCGGCATCGGACTCGGCGCGGATGGATGTAAGACCAACTTCCACGGCGGAGATCGCCTGCTCCACCGCCAGCAGCTCGCGGCGGATCGACTCCACATTTTCCTGGGCGATGGCGAGGGTGGTCAGCACTTCCTCCGCGCGCCGGCGCTGGGTGGCGGCTTCCTGCTCCAACTGCGCGACCTGATCCGACCAAGTCTCAAGTTCGATCTGACGCTGAATTAGAAGTTCATCCAGCTGGGCGCGGCGGCGGCCCATTTCGGTGAGACCGCGGTCCAACACCTCGACCTTTTGCCGGCGCTCCGCCAGTTCGAGCCGGGCTTGCGAAAGAATCTCCTTCTTCTCGTCCCGGGCCGACCGTTTTTCGACGATCGTTGCCTCCAGGGCATTCATCTTTTCCTTTTGCGCGGTAACTCCGGCCTCGGCCGCATGGAGCAAAATCTGCGCCTTGGCCAGCCGGGACAAAGCCTCGTCGTGGTCGCGGTTCAGCGTGTTCAACTCGTTTTCCATGCGGGCGAGGCGGTGCCCCACTTCATCGTGCGAACGCTGGGCGTTTTTTTCCTCGGTATGAATTACCGCGGCATTCTGCGAGGCGGCCAGCACGTCCTTCCGCTTCTGCTCCAGCACGGCGTCGGCTTCATTGAGCGCCATATTCAGCTGGTCGATCAAAGCCCGCTGTTCGTCGTGGGACTTCTGCTCGGACACGACCGCCTTCCCGGTTTCACGCAAGTCCACTTCGCGCTGCACAATGCTGTTCGCCGGCTTCTTGTGGTAACCACCGAAAATCAAACCGCGCCGGTCCACCAGATCGCCCTTGGGCGTGGCGACCATCAGGAAATTAAAAGATGGATTGGCCTTCCAGAATTCGAGAAACACACTGAGATCGTCCGCGAGATAGCAGGCGGACAACACACTCGCCGCCGGATGCGACGGATCCAGATTGGCGACGGCTTCTGCAGCCGGGCGCAGCCCCGCCGGCAGGGAGTTTTCCGTCGGCGCGCCGGTGAAATCCGCCACCT
>JANYDX010000281.1 GCA_025363395.1 Verrucomicrobiota bacterium | reverse complement strand
CTGGAGCGGTCCGACCGATCGCACACCATGCAAATCCGATACACCGAAATTCACGTGCGCCTTGTCCCAATCGATGCGGTCGGCTTCGATTCCCGCGGCAGCAAAATCGGGTTGAAAATTTCCCGTCAACTTGAGCCGGGTCGAATACACGACGGCATCGTAAATGCCGCGATGACGCAACTCGGGCGCGACCGGACCGCTGATCGCCAGCAACTCCGGCAGGAAATAGGCTGTCGCCGGGATCAGCTCGGTCTCCTCCACCTGCACGGCCCGGCCGTTGACGACCTTGGATTTCACGACCTGTGTTTTATAAGCGTACGGAATCGCCAGTACCGGCCCGGTGACCAGTTGCTGCCGCCCCCAGATGCCCGCAATCTCCTCGGTGGCCGCCGCCTGATAACCCTGCCGCTCGTTCAAAACCCCGTGCATCAAACCGAGCGGAATATGCAGCAAGGCAATCAGCAGACAGATGCTCCCAATTTTAAGGAAAAGAAAGAGCCGGCGGGAAGCCGGGGTGGGAATCACAGGCGGTTGGTCGGAGTTCATGCCCCCACTCTGCCCGCGCTGTGTGAAGTCCGGATGAAGCGAGGATGAAATCCGGCGGAAAACCCCAAAATAGAGATCCCTGGGTATTTGGCGGAAGTCACCACGCCCGGGTTTCTCTCGTTTTTGCAGAACCTTGCTCGCAGACGATTCGGAACCCCAAAGCCAAACCCGGAATGCCTGCTGACTGCCTTGCTCCTCCATTTCGACCAGGCCGGAGCAATCGACCCGCCTGCGGCGGCCTCCCGGGTATTCTCCCCTTCAGAATAAAACTGTAGCTGCTAGCGAGGCGCCACTCACCTAACGGAAGGACGGCGGCCTCACCCATCGCAATGCGTGGTGCCAGAGTACCCCGTCTACATTCGAGCCTGCGCTCGTTGCTAGTTCATCCACACTCAATGACGCACTGGCCGCGTGTTTAGGGAAAAATCTGGCCATCCCCACTGTGCACCTGCCTTTGGCGAGGCATAACGATTCTTGTACTCGATGATCGGGTGTGGCCGACTGGGGTGGAATGGCGAACGCCCCCCGCAAAGTCCCCGTCCCTCCTGCTTTTGTCTCCCAGCAGGTCACCACCGCACGGCGCTTTTATCTCAAACTCCGGCCCAAGCCGGGCTATGGCCTGACCGTGGTGTGCGGCGGCTGGGAGGAATGCGCGCCCGACTACCTGATTGATCGAAAAACATTTCCCTTTCTCTCGGTCGAATTTGTCACCGCCGGCCGGGGCGAACTCGTGCTCAACGGCCGCCACCACGCGCTCGAGCCAGGAACGGTATTTACCTACGGCCCGGGAATCAGCCAGCGGATCAGCCCCGCACCCGGATCACGGCTGGGAAAATATTTTGTCGATTTCGCGGGCGAACGTGGCCGGGCGCTCCTGCTCGAGTGCAAACTTGCCCCCGGCACCTGTGTGCAACTTTCCACATCGGTCGAGGCTCGGCCTGCATTTGAAACCCTGGTCCGGCTCGGCAGCGGCCACCACCCCGTCACCGCGCGGGCGTGCGCGCTTCAGGTTGAACTCCTCCTGCTCGCGGTCGTGCGTTCAACCCAGCCCGGTTCCCCCTCAGAACGGCGCTCACTGGCCACGTTCGAACGCTGCCGCCAGCATATCGACACCAATTATCTTTCGCTCGCCACGCTTGAGCAGGCGGCAAGCGCCTGCCATGTGGACAGCGCCTACCTTTGCCGGCTGTTTCAGCGCTTCCAAAGCGAAACTCCCTTTCGGTATCTACAGCGGCTGCAAATGCAATGGGCCGCCGAGCGGCTGCACACCACGGGCCGGCTGGTGCGCGAAGTGGCGGATGAACTGCGCATTGATCCCTTTCAGTTTTCCCGCACTTTCAAGCGCATCCACGGGGTGTCACCGACCGCCTTTCTCAGTTCGCGGGGGTAGCATTGCGGAGTTAGCTTGAGAGTGGACGGGGTGCCCCCACCCCGCTGTAGCGTTTTCCATTAAACCAAGGCCGCTGCGTTTCGATGCAAGGCGCCGCAAGCAGCGACCCGACCAACGATGCGCGGTTCGTCACTGATTAAAATAGCCTCGTCGAATCACATCTCGATGCGGAGAGAATAGGCTTCGGCACCTGGCTTCGTGGTCGGTAACGTGACATGCACACCCGCGCCGTCCTGGGTCCAGACAAGTTTTTCCTTCGCGCCCAGCAATGTAACTGAAGTGATCGCGTGATCGATCAACGCCGGCTTGCCGACACTGCCCGGTGCCAGCGAATGAATTGTCACCACACCATTTTCCGGCCAGCCCAACAAAATCGCATAGAGCGTTTTCCCTTTAACGGTGAATCGCATGTCTTCGCCCGTGTACGGTTTGCTCCGCACATCCTTCGCTCCACCAAACGTGCCGCCCTCGGCTTTCTCCGTCACCGACGGGCCTTCGCCATAAACTTTCCACGGCCGCGTCGCGAAAATTGCTTCGCCGTTGATTTCCATCCATTGCGCGAGCCCTTGGAGCACCGTAACTTCATCCTCATCGATCGTGCCATCGCCGCGAACGGGCACGTTAAGCAACAGGTTTCCGTTCTTGCTCACAATATCCACCAGCATGCGCACCACTTGTCCGGCGGTTTTGTATTTATGCTGCTCGAATAAGCTGCGGTCGTAATGCCACGCACCGATGCACGTATCCGTCTGCCACGGCTCGGGCAGAATACCGGCCGCGACACCGCGCTCGATGTCCTCCACGAGAGCGGTGCGCTGGCTGAATTCAAGATGCTTGGTATTAAAGACGGCTTCAGTCTTTCCGTTGTTGCGCGCGGCATTGGCGTTGTAGAAATGCGTGACAAGTTCGAGTCCCGTTTTCTCGAAGGGAATGCGGTCATCATCGAAATAGAGGAGATCGGGCTGATATTTATCCACCAAGTCCTGGGCGCGCAGAAACCAATTATCAGAGTAACCGTTGTCGAGTGGCGGAATTTTCTCCCACCAATTTCCATCAACTTTATGGTGCCAGTCGCCCGCAGACTTCGTGTCGGTCACACTCGCCGGCACCGGCAGCCGCAAGCCGCAGTAAAGTTCCTGCGGGTCGAGGCCGTCCCACCACTTGCCCTTGCCATCGGCTTTGGTGAGCGTGGCGGCGTCGTAAGGCACGCCCGCTAGCGCGCCCTCGCGATCATGATCATAGGCCGGTTGAAACCAGTGCCATGCGTGGGAGGCGTGATTCGTCACGCCAAAGCGCAGGCCGCGGGCGCGGGCGACTTTCGCCCACGTGCCGACGATATCCTTCTTCGGTCCGACGTTAACCGAATTCCACGCGTGATACTTTGAATCGTAGGCATCGAAATTATCGTGGTGATTGGCAAGTGCGACGAAGTATTTCGCCCCGGCGCGCACGTAGAGATCCATTAATTTTTCCGGTTCCCACTTCTCCGCCTTCCACAAATTATCGAGCTCCATGAAACCAAACTTCGACGGGTGTCCGTAATGTTCGACGTGGTATTTGTACTGTTTTGAACCTTCCAGATACATGCTGCGCGCATACCAGTCACCCTGCTCGGGCACACACTGCGCGGTCCAATGCGCCCAGATGCCAAACTTGGCGTCGCGAAACCAGTCAGGACAGTGGTAATTTTTCTCGAATGATTCCCACGAAGGCTGAAACGGACCGGGGGCGATGACGCGAGTCACCGCCGGGGCCGTCTCCGCCGCCGGTAAATTTATCGGGCAGCAACCCAGTGCCGCGAACGCCGAAGCCAGAACGTATTTCGAAAACATCAGGGAAGGGGTTAAGATCAGAGGCAGAGCGGACGGATTAGCCAGTCGATTCGAGGGGTGACCATCCGACCGCTTCAATGCTTAATTGAAGCACCGCTACCATAGCGGCAACGAAGCAAAGGAAGAATGGTAATCCTTGCCTACGGCATGACGATCTTTGTCTGATCCAACAAAGTCAAAGATCAGCATGCTTCTTGCAAAGAATGCTATTCTCCACGTGCTTAATTTGAGTTATCGTAATAGTTCCCATGCACTACCGCCCGCTCGGC
This sequence comes from Verrucomicrobiota bacterium, assembly GCA_025363395.1. GTDB lineage: Bacteria > Verrucomicrobiota > Verrucomicrobiia > Opitutales > Opitutaceae > Lacunisphaera. The sequence continues at coordinate 9,891 of JANYDX010000281.1, read as the reverse complement.
CGCACCGGCCTCCAAGTTCCTGTGCTCAGTTTCGGCGGTTCCTCGCTGGGCGGAGCATTTCGCAGCACCGATGACCGCGAGGCGATCCGCACCGTGCATGTCGCCCTCGATCTGGGCATGAATTTCATTGATGTCTCCCCCTATTATGGTGCAACCAAGGCCGAGACCGTCCTCGGCCAGGCATTAAAGGGAATTGCACGCGACCGCTATATCCTCGCCACCAAAGTCGGGCAGTATGGCACGGGACAGTTTGATTTTTCCGCCGCCCGAGTCCGGAGTTCGCTCGATGAAAGCTGCGCGCGCCTCGGGGTCGAGTACATCGACCTGCTCCAGTGCCATGACATCGAGTTCGCCGACCTCGACCAGATCGTCAACGAAACCCTGCCCGCGCTCGTGGACCTCCGCAACGCCGGCCGCATCGGACACATCGGCATTACGGGACTGCCGCTGAAAATTTTCCCGGCCATTCTCGACCGGGTCGGCTCCAACGTGGTGGAAACCGTGCTTTCCTTCTGTCGCTACGAATTGAACGACACCGCCCTCGATTCCCTCGTGCCCTACCTCAAGCAAAAGGGCGTGGGCATCATCAACGCCTCCCCCACCGGCATGGGCCTGCTCACGGAACGCGGCGTACCCGCGTGGCATCCGGCACCGCCCGCGATGGTCGCCGGCGCGCGCCGAGCCGTGGAATACTGCCAGTCGGTCGGCGCCGATATTGTGAAGCTTGCGGTGCAATTCTGTGTCGCCCACCCCGGCATTGCCACGACGCTCGTCGGCAGCGCGAATCCGGACAACATCCGTAGGAATATCGCGTACGTCGAGGAGCCGATTGACTTCGAGTTGATGGCCAAAGTACTCGAACTGCTGAAACCGATCCACAACCACAATTTCACCCGCGGACGACCGGAAAATCTCGATCCGATCGTCGCTTAAGCCGCAACAATGCAATGAATGGTGCCCGCGAAACACTCGAATGAAACGAAATGAATACGTTAGTCCGGAATGTAACAGGAAGGATCTCCCACTGAATGGTGAGGTCGTTTCCCAGTCATCAGATCAGTATTATTCCCCTCTGATTTTCGGGTCTGTTCGTGTACTTCGTGGCAACCGGTCTGCATCGATGCGGAGTTTGGAATCACGAATACACTCACGCGGCCGGTATCGTCCTCCGAACGGTAGGGCTGCTGCTTGCGGCAGCTTGCTTTCGTCCCCGCCTAGGCACGGCGTAATCAATCGCCCCAACAATTGTGGTCAACTCATCGTCTTCGCTCCTCAAAATGAGTGCCCCATCACTGCCGATTAGTGGTTAACCCATAAACTCCTCATGCTTCAGATCACCCTCGACCAGCCCGGTAAATTTTCCGCGACTGACGCACCGGAACCACGACCCGCGCCCGGCGAAGCGCTTGTCCGCGTTCATCGCATCGGCGTCTGCGGGACGGATCTTCACGCGTTTGCGGGGAAGCAGCCTTTTTTCAACTACCCGCGGATTCTCGGTCACGAATTGGGGGTGGAAGTGATCGATCCCGGCAGCGAGCCGCACGGACTCAAGACCGGTGATCGCTGTTCCGTCGAGCCCTACCTCAATTGCGGTCGCTGCATCGCCTGCCGGCGCGGCAAACCCAATTGTTGCACCGAGCTTAAAGTCATGGGCGTCCATATCGACGGCGGCATGCGACCCTTTCTAACTGTGCCAGCCCGCAAGCTCCACCACTCGGCCAAGCTCGACTACGAGCAGCTTGCCCTGGTCGAAACCCTCGGCATCGGCGCCCATGCCGTGGAACGCGCCGAGGCAAAAAAGGATGACTTCATCCTGGTGATCGGCGCCGGGCCCATCGGATTAAGCGTGATTCAGTTTGCGCTCGTCACAGGCGCCACGCTGGCCGTCATGGATGTCAGTGAATCCCGCCTCGCCTTTTGCCGCGACCAACTGGGAGTGAAACACACGATCATCGCCGGCCTTGAAGCCGCCGCGCAACTCAAGGTGGCCGGCGCGGGCGATTTGCCCACGATTGTCATCGACGCCACCGGCAATCCCAAATCGATGGCTGGAACGTTTGATTTGGCGGCGCAGGGCGGCCGCATTGTCTTCGTGGGTCTTTTCCAGGGCGAGCTCGCCTTCAATGATCCCAACTTCCACCGGCGCGAGCTGACCGTTTGTGGCAGCCGCAATGCCCTGCCGGGAACTTTCCGCGATATCATCGCGCTCATCGAAGCGGGCCGCGTGGACACGCGGCCGTGGATCACCCACCGTTTCAAGCTCACGGAAACCCCCGTCGTTTTTCCGCGCGACATCGCGGGAAATATGGCGGTGTTGAAGGCGATGATTGAAGTGTGAGTTAACCTTACTCCGCTTGCCTCGATGGGAGAGGTGATTCTCTCCCCTCGCCGAAATAACGCCTCGCGGAGTGAGGGCACCCCGTCCGCAAAAAGGATCATTCTCAGATCAAAAATCGAACATGTGCCGGAGCACCGCCCGCCGGCGCGATTGACGCAGGTGTATCTTCTGTGACACGATCCCGCTGATGCCAGACTTCCGCGTCTACTGTCAGGCCAGCGACCGCGAGCCGCTGGAAATTCGGCTCAGCGCCGACGAAAGTCATCACCTCGTGGCGGTGAATCGCTGCGCGCGCGGCGATCCGGTGATTGTCTTTGATGGTCGCGGCCACGAATGGCTCACCGAGTGCACCGAGCCCAGCAAGCACGCCGCGGTTCTCCACGTGCGCGAGAGCCGGCCGGCCCGAGCGCGTGCCCATGAGATCACCCTCGCCCAAGCGTTGCCCAAAGGCTCGACGATGGACGACATCGTCCGCCAGGCCACCGAAGTTGGCACTGCGTGCATTGCCCCGCTATTCAGCGAGCGGACTCAGGTTCATCTCGACAGTGACCGTGCAGAAAAAAAAGTGGAAAAGTGGCGCACCGCCGCCATCGAGGCAGCGAAACAGTGCGGCAACCCGTGGCTGCCGGAGATTTCCCCGCTTCAGAATTTTCGTGCATTCATTCCGGCCACCTTTGGTTACGACCTCAAACTGGTCGCCAGCTTGCATGCCGGAGCCACCACTCTTAAAATGGCGTTGGCCCGCTACCACGCCCACCATCACGGGGCGATACCACGCAAAATCGTGTGGCTGGTCGGTCCGGAAGGGGATTTCTCACCCGCTGAAATGACCGCGGCGATCACGGCCGGGTTTCAGCCGATCACACTTGGCCCGCTCGTGCTGCGCAGCGACACCGCGGCGATTTATGCGCTGAGCATCCTCAGCCATGAGCTGCAGAGCGTTTGAAAGGGAATTATGCAGCTGGCGCAGGAGGCATACGCCAGCGCAGGCAAATTGAAAACAGGTCCGCGGGAGTGACTTTCTGGAGCTGGGGCAACCTCGCCCTGGGGGCGCGGCACAAATCGAAAAACCGCTTACTTACCCTTTCCTCGCCGCTACGTACTTCGTCACGTCGTCACCCGACACCCGGCCGCCTGGGCCGGTGGCTTCAATGTCAAAAATCGCCGTGTGCTCGAAACCGGCCTCCTGAGCCATCTTGATCGCGCGCGGGGTCCAGACAAAATTCTTTGCCGGCGCCGCTGCTGCGGAAACCGGCGCGGCGGCCGATGCCACCGGCTTGGGCATACTCGCCTCCAGATGTCTCAGGCTCGCGTCCGTCGTTTCCATGCGGAACAACAACTGGCCCGATGATTTCACGTCACCCTGCTTGCCATGGACATCAAGGATGGTGCCTTCAGCGGGTGATTCAAAATCGAATGCGGACTTGTCGCTCTCCAGCTCCGCCAGTTTCTGCCCCTTGGCGACTTTGGCTCCCGATCCCACCGCGAGGTTGATGATTGTGAGTTCGCTGACGGTTGCACCCATGGCGGGCATCGGAACGTCTATGATGAAGGTGGACATGAATGGCTGCGATTGAGGGAAAAAAGGATTTGGGAAAACGAGGCTACTCCCGCACTGCTCTCCAGACCGCGAGGCAGGACGCGATCAGCGCGGGCATTTCCGCCGTGGGAATTTGATTGGGGCCGTCGGAAATCGCGTGCGCCGGATCGGGATGCGTTTCGATGAAGAGCCCGTCGGCGCCCGCGGCAAGCGCCGCTTTGGCGAGGGGCGGCACAAATTCACGACGCCCCCCGGTCTTCCCTCCGGCGGCACCGGGTTGCTGCACACTGTGCGTGGCATCAAAAATCGCCGGAGCGCCCAGCGCCTTCATCTGCGCGAACGAGCGCATGTCGACGACGAGGTTCTGATAACCGAAGGTGGTGCCACGCTCGGTCTGCCAGATTTCCTCCGCGTTGCCTTGTTTCAGTTTGCTGACGACAAACTCCATTTCCTGCGGCGACAGAAACTGGCCCTTCTTCACATTGACCACGCGTCCGGTGGCGGCAGCGGCGAGGAGGAGGTCAGTTTGCCGGCAAAGGAATGCAGGGATTTGCAGCACGTCGCAGACTTCGGCCACGACGGCAGCCTGCTGGCGCTCATGAAAATCGGTGACCACTGGAAACCCATAATCCTTCTTGATCAGGGCGAGGAGCGCGAGGCCTTCGTCCATGCCCGGCCCGCGATCACCGCTGAGGGAAGTCCGGTTGGCTTTGTCAAACGAGCCCTTGAAAACAATGGTCAGCTCCGGGTGCTGTTTGGCGAGTTTCGCGAGCATCTCCGCCGCGGCCCGGCAGACCTTCTCGTTTTCCAACGAGCAGGGACCGGCGAGGAGAAGGAGCTTCGATTGATCGAACAACATAAGGGAAAGTTAAAGCCCTAAGCCCGCTTCAACTTTTTCTGGTTCTTGATCGCGGCGGCGACAAAGGCGGCGAAAAGCGGATGAGCCTGATTGGGCTTGGACTGGAATTCGGGATGACACTGCACCCCGACGAACCACGGGTGACCTTTCAATTCAATCACCTCAACCAGGCCGCGCTTGGCATTCCAACCACTGATCATCATGCCGGCTTTCTCGAGCCGGGGAACGTATTCGTTGTTCGCCTCGAAGCGGTGGCGGTGACGCTCAGTGACGACCTCGCGACCGTAGGCTTTGCGCGCCAGGGTGCCGGGCTTGAGTTTGCACTCGTAGGAACCGAGGCGCATCGTGCCGCCCTTCAAGACGACGTGGCGCTGTTCGTCCATCAAGGCGATGACCGGATGCGGCGTGTTCACGTCGAACTCCGCCGAGTTCGCCTGCTTGAGCCGGAGCACGTTTCTCGAAAATTCAATGACCGCAACCTGCATGCCGAGACAGATGCCGAAGTAGGGAATCTTTTTTTCGCGGGCGTAATGGGCGGCGGCGATCTTGCCCTCGATGCCGCGATCACCAAAACCGCCGGGCACCAGAATGCCGTCGAGTGGTTTCAAACGCGCGAGGCCGGCTTTGTCCTGAAGATTCTCCGCGTCGATGCGGATGATTTTCACTCGCGCGTGGTTGGCGATGCCCGCATGGCTGAGGGACTCGTAAACGGATTTGTAGGCGTCCTGCAGTTCAATGTATTTGCCTACGACGCCGATCTTGACCTCGTGCTTTGGCGACTTGATTCGACGGACCACTTCAGCCCAGATATTTTTGGGGTTGCGGCCGAGCTTGAGACCGAGCTGCTGGATCACGAGCTGATCGAGGCCCTCTTTTTGCATCATCAGCGGCAACTCGTAGATGGAATGTTCCACATCCAACGCTTCGACGACGGCCTTCGCGGGAACATTGCAGAACATGCTTAGTTTTTCGCGCATCTCCGCCGTCATCGGATGATCGCAGCGGCAGACGAGAATGTGCGGCTGGATGCCGATCTCGCGGAGCTTGGCGACGCTTTGCTGCGTGGGCTTGGTCTTCAGTTCGCCGGCCGCCTTCAAGTAAGGAATCAGCGTGACGTGAATGAAAGCGCAGTCGCGCGGTCCGACTTCGAGCGCGAACTGGCGCATCGCTTCAAGGAACGGCAATCCCTCGATGTCGCCAGTCGTGCCGCCGATTTCCGTGATAAGGACATCGACGCCCTTGCCCCCACCGTAGATGCGTTTCTTGATTTCGTTCGTGACGTGCGGGATGACCTGCACGGTCTTGCCGAGATAATCACCGCGGCGCTCCTTGGCGATGACCGCCTCATAAATCTGGCCGGACGAAAGACTGTTTTGCCGTGAGAGCCGGCCCGAGGTGAAACGCTCGTAGTGGCCGAGGTCGAGGTCCGTCTCGGCGCCGTCGTCGAGCACGTACACTTCACCATGTTGAAACGGGCTCATCGTGCCCGGATCGACGTTGAGATAGGGATCAAATTTCTGAATGCGCACCTTGAGTCCGCGCATCTCGAGCAATGCGCCGAGAGCTCCCGCCGTCAGGCCCTTGCCCAAGGATGACACCACACCACCTGTGACGAAAATATACTTCACGCCTATGGGTAAAAACCGCCGCTTAACCATACACAAGAAAAAGGTGGGCGGAGGGCGATTTTCACTCTGAAACACCACGAAAATAGTTTGCCGCTCGCCGCCTCCGCCCCATGGTGCCCGGGTGCAATCAAAGCCCTCACTCCTAGCTTGGATCACGTGCGATGCGGTCCACATCGATCCGGCCTCGGGCAAGCACACCCTGCTCGGGGTATTTTCCAATATCAAGGCCAGGGCTTTCCCAGTAATTCATCCTTACATGGTGTGGTTCCTCACCATCACCGACGCCCAGCCTGGCCACCACAAGATCAGGATGTCACTGGGCCTCGATCCCATCAATCCCACGGTAATCCTGGACCGCGAATTCGAATCCCACAGTCCGTTGCACCGGATTAATCTGATCAACGAACTGCGCAACCTGCGCTTCGAACAGCCCGGCGATTACTCGATCCTGATCGAGGTGGACGAAGATCCGATCCTCGCCACGAACCTGACCGTCAGTTGAACGGGACCCGCGATTTTTATTCATGACGCAACCATCATTTGACCTCATTGGCATCGGCAATCCCATCATGGATTTGCTGGCCCACGTTCCTGAATCGTTTCTCCAAGCCCACGTCGCGGGCGAGAAAGGCGGCATGGTCCTCGTGGACGACCACGACATCGCCGCTCTCGTGACCCAAATCGGTGGCGACGTCGCAGTGACTCCCGGTGGCTCAGCCGCCAACGCCACGCTCGGCGCCACGCGCCTCGGTCTGCGCACTACCTACCTGGGCAAGATCGGCCGCGATATTACGGCGGAAAATTATCTTACCAACTTCATCGCCGCCGGGGGCGATGGTTCGCGTTTCAAACGCGCCGCGCTGCCCAACGGGCGCTGCCTGTCGATGGTCACGCCCGACGGTCAACGCACCATGCGCACGCACTTGGGCGCGGCGATGACCCTCAGCCCTGACGAAATCACCGCGGAGGATTTTCAAGGAGCCCGGCATGCTCATATAGAAGGTTACCTGTTGTTCAATCCCGCTCTCGCCGACAAAGTGGCCCGCACCGCCCGGGCGGCAGGCTGCACGCTCAGCCTGGAGCTCGCGTCCTTCGAAGTTGTCAATGTCGCGCGCGATTGGATTCTCGCCCAATTAAAAGAGGGCGTGCACGTCGTCTTCGCCAACGAAGACGAGATCCGCGCCTTGTTCGAAGACAATACCTCCAGCTACGATACCCTCGCCAAAAAACTGGCCAGCTATGGCACCATCGCCGCAGTGAAGATGGGCAAGGACGGTGCGTGGATTGCCAGCGGCGGCGCACTGCACCGGATCGCACCGGTGCCCGTCGCCCAGGTAGTTGACACGACCGGGGCCGGCGATGCTTGGGCGGCTGGCTTCCTATACGGTTATCTGCGCGGCCGGTCACTGCCCGCCGCAGGAGCTATCGGTTCGCTTCTCGGCGCAGAAACCGTGCAGCACCTGGGTCCATCGATTCCGGACCTGCACTGGCCCCGGGTGCGTGCGCAAGCCGAGGCGCTCGCCAGAACTTGAAGCCCGGCCGCTCGAGCGGGCTTCACGGGGACGCGACAAGCCCATTTTCACTGGGTAACCAACCCCATGACCATACACTGCCGCGCATAGTTTTGCGGGAGGTTCCTTGAAACCTTTCAGTCCGCAGCTGTCTCAGTAAGGCAACCCATGAAGCCGGCCGGTTCATTTCTTCTCATTCCCGCCGGCCTGACTCTGATCTGCGGCGGAGCTGAACCGGACAAACCCAAACTTTCCGAACACCTCAGACAGGCAATAACCGCCAGGCTTCCGGCCTATATTTCCCACCCCGCCGCTCGGCCGGATGAACCAGAGGCACCTCAACCGGAGACTGATCCCGACTTGCTCGTATTGAGCAAAATTATGGTGAAAGAGAAGCGCCCGCCCGGCAATGATCCCGACGTATGGCTTAATGAATCCGTGATTCAGAAAAAAGCGATGGTCGCCTATAAAACATCCATGACCGACCTCGAGTGGGCGTTGAATTCATGGTTTATTCCTTTGTTTACGCCCCCGCCTTCCGCCCGCGCCCGAGCCTATTATGGTCAGGCTAAAGTCGCCGCAGAGCTGGACCGGCTCAACGGCGTGATCCGGGCTGTCGGCGCGGTCGATCCCAAGGAAGCCGCCAGACTTAAACGGGAACTCATCCGCCCCAGCGACAGCCTGCCCACCTCCTCGCCTTAGCCCGGCTTGACCACCCGGAATAGTGCCGGTTTATTCGCACCTGCCGCTGCGGACAGTGTCTACACCATCATCATGAAATTTGCCGGAATAGCTCTTGCCCTGACCCTCACCACCACGCTGTCGGTCTCCGCCCAATCGAGTCTTCCAGTTTCCCCTGAAGCGGTAAAGCTGGCAACGGAACCGCCACCGACCGACAAGACATCGCCGGCCGTATCGCAACAGGTAACCGACCAGCTTCCGAAATATTCTCCCGCCGCCCATGAGCAGGCCACAGCCAATGCAGCCACGCCCGCCCAGGAAGCGACCCCCAATCCGGATATTCTGCAGCTCAAGAAGGTCACGGTGACGCCCAGGAAACGCCCGCGGCTAAACGACGACGTGATGATGACGAGCAAGGCGTTCAACGACAAGCTGGCCCGGGAAAAGCTCAGCTCGCTCGACCGCAACATTCTGAATAAATTCACGCTGCCTTCATGGTTTGGCGGTGTTTCCGCGGCGGAACGCGCCCGTGACGAATATAACCGCGACCAGCGAACCCAGATGACCAACGACGTGTTCGGCCTGGCTCGGGTAGTGGAGGTCAGCGACCCCGAACAAGCCAAGGTATTGCGCGATGCCCTCAGCCGCCCCTGACCATGGACCGGACTGTTATTCGCTGGGATCCAGCAGCGCGCGGACAATCTGTTCCCACTCTGCTGCCAGCGTGCCTGAAGCCATCGGCTGGCCGGCGCGACGATACCAATAAGCCGCATTCGCCTCGTCGCCTTCCTTTCGGTGCAAGTAGGCGTGCACCCATGATCCATTTTCCCCTCCGTCCTCCTGCACCAGACGGTGCGCAACTTCCCATTCTCCACGCTGGTCGTGCCACAGCGCCGTCAACGCCGGGCTGAGTTTCGCGGACGGCGCGTCGTCGGTTGCGACGGTTTGCAGGAAATCAGTAAATGACATTTGCCCACTCATTGATCTGTGCTTTGTTAGCCAAATCTCAGCCGACAGCGACGAAATTTTAAATGGCCCAAACCGAAATCACTATTTTGCGCGAGCTGCTGGCCGCGGAAGCTGGATTCGTTTCCGGGACGCGTCTCGCCAAGTTGCTCGGCATTTCCCGTGTGGCCGTCTGGATGCAATTGCAGAAACTGACCAAACAGGGATTTACCTTCGAAGTCATCCGCAGTCGCGGCTACAAACTCGTCAGCCCGCCCAAACAGCTGCACCCCGCACTAGTGCAGGCCTATCTCACCGGGCGCTCCCGTCCGCCGCAGGTGATTTGCCTCGAAAGCGTGGACAGCACCAACAGCGAAGCCGAGCGCCAG
>JANYDX010000227.1 GCA_025363395.1 Verrucomicrobiota bacterium | reverse complement strand
CTCGCCATTCGCTCCTATGGCGCACCCCGGCTGGCGAAAAGCACCCTCTGGCTCGCACTGGGCAACCTCGCCAAGGAAACCACCGCCATCGGCGCCCTCGCCCTCCATGCCTCAGGACTTTTCAAACCGCAGCTGCAGTCGCGCGCACTGGGCAACATAATTCTCGCTCTAATCCCACTCGGAATCTGGTCGCTCTACGTCGATCATCGCTTTAACTCCGACGCGGCAGCCAACGGGACGGGCAACTTCAGCTGGCCGTTCCTTGGCTTGGTTGTTCAGGCCCGACTTTGGTTGCATGAGTTGGGTCAGGGCAATTTCGACGGGCGCTACTCCTTCGGACTTTTGGCTGGGATCGGGCTGCTCGTTCAATCGCTTACGCTATGGCGCGCGCACGACTTCAACTCGCCTTGGTGGCGCGTCGGGGCGGCTTACTCGCTGCTCTGGCCATTTTTGAGCGAGTGGGTCTGGTCGGGCTATTGGGCCTCTTGTCGCGCCGTGCTGCCACTCACCATCGCCTTTAATCTACTCCTGCCGACGGCCCACCGTGCGTTCTGGCCACTGTGGATCGCAGGAAATCTGACATTGTTACACGCCGTCTGGCGCTTTCTCTAGCGAGCCAGGCTCAGGTCCGCCCATTCGCCCAGCACCCGCGAATCGATTTTCCAGCCTTTGGCCTTGTCGGCAAATTTGGTCCTCACCTCGTCCAGCTCACGGCTCAAAATACCGCTCAGGACCAGTTCGCCCTCCGGGGCTACCGCGGCGCAAAGCTCATCCACAAAACGCATCAAAACGTCGGACTGAATGTTTGCCATCAGCAGCTCTGCTTTCCGGCCGGCCAGCCCAGTAACCAAATCTCCCACCTGGAAATCCACCTTGCCGGCCAGTGCGTTAAGCTCCGCATTTTCCCGGCTGACCCGAATCGACTCCGGATCATTGTCGAAACCGCTGATTGTCTGGAAGCCCAGCTTGGCGGCGGAAAGAGCGAGGATACCCGAACCACAACCCGCATCAATGATCCGTCCGCTATTTCCGCGGCGCACCGCATATAGCGCGAGCCGCTCGCAGCAAAGTCGCGTGGTCTCATGATTGCCCGTGCCGAACGCCATGCCAGGATCGAGCCACAGCACTTCCTCACCGGACGGCAAGAGGAACGTCTCGCGTTCCCACACCGGCACCCAGTTCAAGCGGCCGAATTTCGATGCTTTAAAGTGGGCCTTATAACTATTCTTCCAGTCGACATCGGCCAGTTCATGCAGCTCCGGTTCCACTTTGCACCAATCGGCATTGGCCGCTCCGGCCAGACACTTCCACGCAACGATGGCGTCCGCCTTTGATTCAAAGTATCCCACCACCCACGCCCTTGCGAGCGGCTTGTCTTCCAACACCATCAGGCGCTGCTCCTCCAGCTCCGACAGCAACTCCTCGATGCGATCAATCACCTCCAACGTGACCTCGGTCTTCAGCTCGTAGAGGGCCATGTTCAAATTTTCGACTGGGCACTCAACCGGGCGATGACAGCGGGCAGCAAATCATGTTCGGCGGCGTGCACCTTGTCGGCGAGAGTTTCGATTGTTTCGCCGGGCTCCACGCGAACCGCGGCCTGATCAAGAATGGGGCCGCCATCAACTTCCTGCGTCACATAATGGACCGTGCAACCAGTGACCTTCACTCCCCGCCGAAACGCCTGTCCAATTCCATCCAGACCTGGAAAACTCGGGAGCAGGCTCGGATGCAGATTGATCATCTTCCCGGCAAACGTAGAAAGAAACTTCGGCTTTAAAACCCGCATGAATCCGGCCAGCACCACCAAGTCCGCGCCGGTCGCCTGGATCGCTTCAATAAACCTGTCCTCACCCGGGCCTTCCAGCTTGGTCTTAAAGGGCGCCGGGTCGATGAATGCAGTCTCCACGCCAAAGCGCGCCCCCAAGGCGAGCAGGCCGGCCGCGGGCTGGTCGGAAAAAAGCTTCACCACCTGCGCCGATCCCAGCCGATGGTCGCACTGGGCCTGCAATATTGCCTCTGCATTACTGCCACGACCAGAGCCCAGAATGACGACACGCATGACTTGGTTCAGAAAAATTTCTTCGCTTTCTCGAAGAAACCCTTGCTCATCGGCTCTTCCGTATCACCGCTGACGCGGGAGAATTCTTCCAGGATTTTCTTTTGCTCCGACGTCAGGTGAGTGGGCACCTCGACCTGCACGCGAATGAGCTGATCGCCGTGCGCCCCGCCCCGGAGATGCGGCATGCCGCGCCCCTTCAGACGAAAAGTGGTGTTGGACGGAGTTCCTCCCGGAATTTTTAAAGCAGCCTTCCCCTGCAGAGTGGGCACGTGAATCGTTCCGCCGAGGGTGGCGAGGGTGAACTTGATGGGGATCTCGCAGAAAAGATCGTCGCCCTGCCGCTCAAACACCTCGTGCTCCTTGAGGTGAATGACGATGTAGAGATCACCGGCTTCGCCACCCCCGGCACCCGCTTCGCCATTGCCGGATGAACGCAGTTTGTTGCCCGTATCGACGCCGGCCGGGATCTTGACATTGATCTTCGCGGTCTCGTTGACCCGCCCTTCACCGCTGCACTTGACGCAGACTTTTTCGAAGCGATGACCCGAGCCATGACAGGACGGACAAGCCTGACGCACATGGAAAAATCCCCGTGACGTAGTGACCTGTCCCGCTCCGCGACAGGTCGTGCAAGTCGTGCGTTTCGAACCCGGTTCCGCCCCATTGCCATGACAGTGCGCGCACTCACCGAGTTTGCGGAAGGAAATTTCCTTCTCCGCACCGTGGGCGGCCTCTTCAAGCGTGATCTCGAGATCATAACGCAAATCCGAACCGCGACCGGGTCCGCCAGCACCGCCTCCCTGCCCGCCGCCAAAAAACTCCTCGAAAATTCCGCCAGTGCTGCCGGCACCCCCACCGCCACCACCCTGGCCGAATACTTCGCGAAAAATATCGAAAGGATCATGAAACCCGCCCGCGCCACCGCTGCTGCCCCGGGCCGCCGGACCGCCTTGCTGGAAGGCGGCATGGCCGTAGCGATCATAGGCCGCGCGTTTCTGCGGGTCCTTGAGCGCTTCATAAGCTTCGGAGACTTTCTTGAAATTCTCCTCCGCCTGTTTGTTGCCCGGATTTTTATCCGGATGGAATTGCACAGCCTTCTTGCGGTAGGCTTTCTTGAGCTCTTCGTCGGTGACAGTCTTCTCGACCCCAAGCAGTTCGTAGTAATCCTCTTTTTGTCCTGCAGCCATAGTGGAAAAATGCTTTCGGTTATTGGGCGGGACCGCTGGAAACGATCACCGACGCCGGACGCAGCAACCTGCTGTTGAGCGTATAGCCGAGCCGTACCACTTGAATCACATGCTCCTCGCCCACCTCGGCACTGGGCTGATGGGAAATGCATTCGTGAAAATTCGGATCAAACCGCTGGCCGGCGGGATTCACCTCTTTCAAGCCGTGACGGACGAGGGTGGTCTTGAACTGCTCCAGCGTCAGCGAAACGCCGTCCACAATCGATTTCACATCGGTCTGCTGTTTGGCGGCAGCCAGGCCCAATCCGAGGTTATCAAGAATTGGAATGACATCCTCCAACAGGCCGGAGAGAGCATACAGCCTCAGCTCTTCCTTCTCGCGCAGCGTGCGTTTGCGGAAATTTTCCAAATCCGCCACGGCGCGCGTATAGCGATCGTAACTGGCTGCCGCCTCCTGTTTGGCGGCAGCAATCTGATCATCCAGCTTTGGGCTGGTTTCGGCCGGTGGAGGCGTGGTTTGGGCGGTGTCGTTGGGCTCGGTTGGAATGGAATCGCTCATGCGGAAGGTTTATCAATACCTCAAGGCTTCTTCTTATCAAGCGCGTCCAGCAAACCCTTAAGCTTTTCTCCGGTTTTCTTGCCGGCTCCCCTGAGCGCCCCGCTCACGTCTTTTAGCAAATCAGTTCGCCCGTTGAGTGCGCCCGACAAAGCATCGGTCAAGGTGCCGATCGACGCGGCCGTGATCGGTTTGATAATCTTCGCCACACTGTCCACGTCCCGCAGCTCCTCATTCACATTGAGTTTATATTCCCGGGTCACCGGTTTTCCCGCCGAGTAGTCGGCATACACCAGTTGGTCGAATTTGAGAACCAGGTGTTTGATCAAAAATTCTTTCGCCGGCCCCTTGGCCTGCGGCTGGCTGGCTGGGTTCGGGCCCTTTAAAGCATCAGTGAATGCCGTGGCATTGAAAACGCCCTGCTGATTTTTGACCAAGGTGCATCGGGCGACATCGATCACGACTTCGCTGGCGACTACCCGGTTGGAAAACACCGACATCAAATTCGCCTCCGCCTTGAATTCCCGCAGGTCAATGAAGTCCGTCGCCGGCCAGTCATCGGGATTCTTGAGCACCAAGCCCTTGATCGAAGCGTTCGCCGTGAAGGGATTGATGGAAAGGTGATCCACATGTAGGGTGAACCCCGTTTTTGAATGGATTTGGGCAGCAACGAGGCCGGGCAAAAGAAAAACCCAGGCGGCCGCTCCCAGTGCAAAAAGCACTAGGAGAAAAAACAATAATTTGGATAATATGCCGCCGGATTGAGCGCGTGCATGGCGGGGGGGGAGTGTGTTCATGGGCGGGCGAAGTTTTCTGTGATCAGTGCCACGGCGTCGGTCTTCGCCGTAAAAGAAAATCCGTGCGCATAGGGAAGCAAAATGTTTTCACCCAGTTTCACCCTCTCTCCGACCGGGGATTGGCAGCTTAATTCACCTTCGACCACCGAAAGGATTCGCGCCTGTTCGCCTGGGGCAAAGGACAATTTTCCCCCGGCCTTGAGCCTTTCCCGCCGGATGGAAAATTCCCGACAGCGCACCAGCACGTCACTCGCTTTGTCACTTCGGATCAGCCGGGGTGCAGGGGAGGTATTCGCGCCGAGGGATTCCA
>JANYDX010000451.1 GCA_025363395.1 Verrucomicrobiota bacterium | reverse complement strand
CCTTTTCCACGAGCACGAAATCACCGACACGTATGTCCTTGCGCGCAATCTCATCCTGATTGTGCAACGTGGCCCGCGCCACGGTCGTGCCCGCCAGCAAGACCGGCTCCAACTCCGCCACGGGAGTCAGCACCCCGGTGCGCCCAACCTGCACCGTGATCGCATTGATACGCGTCTCCGCACGCTCAGCGGCAAATTTGTACGCGATGGCCCAACGCGGCGCCTTGGAAGTGCTGCCAGCTTCGCGCTGGAAGCGGAAATCATCGAGCTTCACGACCGCACCATCCGTGGCGTAGGCGAAGGCATGGCGCAGTTTGTCGAGCTCGAGCACCGCCACCCACACTTCATCGATCCCGATTGCCTTCCAGTATCGTTCCAAGGTCGGCAGATTCCAGTGTTTCACCAATTCGTGATAATGGTTTTGGGTGTCCGCAATTGGCGGTTCGCAGAAGCCGACACCATAAAGCACGATCTCCAATTTTCGCCGGGCGACTTCCTTCGAATCGAGCTGCTTGATCGTGCCCGAGGCAAGATTGCGCGGATTGGCGTAGAGCGCCTCACCCGCTTCCTCCCGCACCTGATTGATCCGTTGAAACTCCGCGAGCGTCAGGTAAATCTCGCCGCGAATCTCGATGACATCCGGCACCGGATGATTTTTGCCGGCTTTCAGCTCATGCGGCAGGGAGTGAATAGTCCGGGCATTGGCCGTGACATCGTCGCCTTCCTCACCATTGCCCCGCGTCACCGCCCGCACTAGCTTTCCCTTCTCGTACGTCACACTCACGGCCAGTCCGTCGATCTTGGGCTCGATCACATAGGCTAGCTCTTCGCGGCCAAACAGCTTCACCAGACGCTGGTGAAATTCCCGCAGTTCCTTTTCGGAATAAGTGTTGTCCAAGCTCTGCATCCGCAACCGGTGCCGGTAGGTTTGGAAACCCTCCAGACGGTCATCGCCCACCTTGACCGTCGGCGACTCCATGGCCGCAAACCCGGGAAACTGTTTTTCCAAGTCAGCCAGCTCTCGTTCAAGGCGGTCATAATCTTGATCGGCAATCTCCGGTTTGGCCTGCCGGTAATAAAGCTCGGCATGGCGCGCCACCTCCGCACGGAGTTCGGCAATCCTTTTCTGGGCTTTAGCAGGAGTCATCGGCACGCCATTTTGTCTGATCCACGACTGATTTTCAACCCGCGTCTTGCTCGTAATCTTCACTTTGAAAATGCTGCTGGAAAGCAGTAAGGGATAACCCTTGGGCCAATCTGTCGGAGAACAACTGCATTCACCCCGCTGGGGATAATGGACACAAAAAAACGCATGATGTCGCCATCATGCGTTTCGGGGAAAATGGTCGGGCCGGTGAGATTCGAACTCACGACCTCTTGCACCCCATGCAAGCGCGCTACCAGACTACGCTACGGCCCGATGATTCATCGGAAGGGCGAAGAAGACCAATGCCCCGGTCCTAGGCAAGCCCTTTCCTCCGACCTGTTTTACAGTTAGAGTTGCTCACGAAACCCGCGAATAGACACGAAAGGAATGCATTCAATCCTCGGGAGCTTAACAATGGCCGACCCATCGCCAGGAATTTCCGCAATCATTCTGCTTTCATGCGTTTCCGTGCGTTTCGTGGGCAATCCCTGTCTTGGGTTTTCGCCCGGAAAAAATGCTGCAATCCCCGCAAAGTCCCTTCAAAAAGCCCGCAGTAGGTTGTCCTCGTAGCTCAACTGGATAGAGCTCTTGCCTTCTAAGCAAGCGGTTGTGGGTTCGATTCCCGCCGAGGACGCCATCTGCTCTGATTGGTGTACGGCGCCGCCAATTTTTCGCCCAAAACATTCAGGTGGATCATTCGGGTATTTAGCGGGCAACTCTCCCTGCCCGGACTCTAGCGCGGCGACTTCGTGAAGCGTATCATAGGAAATTTAGGGTGCTCAACGGTCCTCCCGGCAAACGAAAACGCCCTGGCCCCCCAGCTCTGCCATGTTACCCTTCAAAGCCCCGGAGGTCTGGCTTTTTCATCCATTGATGCCATACGACCAATGCAAAAGCCGACCGCGATCTGGTCTTTCAATCAATAAAGTCTACGAGTACTCCCCAATCCGTTCGGTTCCTAATCAAGCTCGCGACCACTGCGACTAACGCAGAATTAAGGCTGGCTGCCGGCCAATGCCTTGGCAACGAAACCACACGCCTGAACCCGTTAAGACAGGTGTGGTGCGAAACCAATGATGAGCGGCTGCTTGCCAGCGTTGCGACTCCAATGGCAAAGCGCGCCGAAGACAAAGATATCGAATTGCTGATCAATGTCCTGCTCAGCCCCGAGGCTGACCCCGCGCGCGTCCACATCGCCGAAAAGGCACTCCTCGAAGTAAACAGCCGCTTCGCCATACCAGTGCTCCCGGCACGATTGGCGACTCTGCCGCCGTTGAATGCCGGAGGTAAAACCATCGCATCTGTCCTGGCCAAATTAGGCAACGAAGACGCGGGAAAGGCCCTCGTACGCTGGATACAAACGGCCGCCGAAGACGGAACCGATTTCATCCAAACGCTGAAACCTCTTTCCAAAACTCCACCCCTTCGTGCGTGGACCGCGGCACTCGATCCGACGGTCCTTTTCCACAATTAGAAAAACCGGGATGCCATTCGAGCATACCTTGCACCAACCGAAATTAAAAACCGACTCAAGAACGGATCTTTTGAAGACAGCACCACCACTGGCTTCACCTTGGAAGGGAGCGTGCAGATCATCGGCCGCTGGGTGGAAATCAATCCCACCGACGGACAATTCATGGCCTACCTCGATACGGCGAGCGACCCCATAGCCGGCCTCAGTTCCCTGACAACCGACAGTTTCGAGATCCCTGCCGGCATGAAAACCTTGCTGGTCGATTACAACTTCATGGCTACCGCCTTATTCCCCAACGTAACCAAAGTACTCGAATGCTTCATCATCACCGACGGAGCGGCTCAATCAGTGAAGGGATTTTTTTCCGGCACCCTCCCCTTGTACTACCAGGAAATTTCCCGCTTCGATCAGGGAACCGGATTCCGAACCGCCTGCATACCCGTTGAAAAATGGGCCGGCACCGGCAAACCCATTAGGGTCAAATTTATCCTCCACATTTTCGCCTGACGGAACTAAAACGGACCACGCCGGCTTCAGCCAAAGCCAAGCTGACCATCGCATCGACCGCATCTGCCGCTAGCATCAAAACAACTCCTGGCGCTTTTCCCAAAGGATCGGTGGCTTATATTTGGGATGGTTCAGAAGAAAATGCGCTCGATTTCGGACCAGACAACCGGGTTGTTTTTGTAAGACCTTATTTCGACGAATTTGAGAACGCCGCACATTTCATCTTTGGCTATTCCACAACCCAGGGCACCGACGGGCCGATCTTTGGGGAACAGTGTCAACTCAGTGTTGATCGCCTTCTTCCCACGGAATCCGTCCCACCAAAGTAAAGATGCCCCGGGGCATTTTATCAAACCCGCGATTCCTCGGTTTCTTTCGTTTTTTAGGAGCCTGCTTTCAGACGATTCCAAAGGCCCGTCTCGAGCCAGGCTTAAGGTGCTTCTCGAAGGGGAAGCTTTGACTCGATCCCGGAAATGCAATCGCAACCTTAATGCGCCAAGGCCTCAATGGCGGAATTGCTCACGAAACGCACAAAAGACACCCAAAAACAATTCCGGGCTCAGACCACTCATTTCGTCTCATTCGTGTATTTCCGGGACAACTCCTATTGCTTGGACTTCGCGCGGTAGACTTCGCCAAGCGCCGCGTAGATCCTGACTGACCGGACGCTCAGCAGCTCGCGGCCGCCGTGATTCGAAGAGCGAAGGCTGGTGGAGCAGATCGGGATCAAACCGACGACCTCGTCGTTGCGAACGACGCGCTCTATCAACTGAGCTACTGCCCCCAAAGCGAGCGATCCTTGTGAGGGACGCCTCGACGCGAGTAAAACAAATTTTTGAGCCCTTGCTCCCGTCTTGCACCCGGCCCTTGAACCAGCCACCTTGATTGGCGTTGAAATTGCTGTTGCAGCCAGCTGAGGGAGGGGAAAATTAGCGTCCTACCCTTTAACACGAAACAGAGTTCAAACATGAAAAAGACCACTAAGAAAGTTTCCGAAATCAAGGCTCCGGCCAAGAGTGCCACCACTCCGCCCATCAAGCCTGTCGTCGCCACCGCGAAGACCGACAGCCCGCCCAAAAAAAAGACCGTCGTCACGAAAGAACCGCCGGCGACCATCATCTTCGCGAAAATCGATATTGGTTTTGGCAATCATCTCTACATCCGCGGCGAGGGCCCCGGCATGAGCTGGGATCACGGCACCGCGATGGATTGCGTAGGCACGGGCCTGTGGACCACCACGATCAAAAATGCAGCGACGCCGATCATCTTCAAACTCCTCGTCAACGACCTCTCCTGGAGCACCGGAGCCGATTTTGTGGCCGTGCCCGGTCAAAGCGTGACCATTGACCCGGCGTTCTGAACCGCCGCGCCAAGCGGGAGCGATCATGTGGGCGCCGATTTTCTTGCGAAGGACTGTGAATAAATTGTTCCTCTAAGACTTCGTATCCCTCGACGCCTTTGCGAGACATGCCACTTTACAGCCCGGGCAGAATACAGATGAACGCAACCCGCCGCAGACAGGGCAGGCGTTTGTCACGAAGCCGCCCATCCCACGCGAGCCGCCTCACTCCTGCGCTGAATCAGGATTGATCGACAGCAGCGCCGTGCGCACCTCGTCCGCGCTGAGCTTCGATCCATCGGCGTTTTTTGGCGGAAGCACCATGCAGCGCATTTTCACCCGCGAAAACGGCCACGGGACGTAGAATCGATCCCAGCTCCGCAGTTGCTTCGCCCGGGTGAATTCCGCACCGACCAGCACAAGCGCCGCATTCGAACGCCGGGTGAGCACCAGCACCCCCGGTTCAACCACATAAAGCGGGCCGCGGGGGCCGTCCGGTGTGATGCCGATGTCGTGCCCCGACTGCAGTTTTTCAATCAGCAATTTCGCGGCCTCCCGGCCGTGGTTACTGCTCGATCCCCGCACCGGCACCAGACCGATCATCCGATAGAACGCCGCCAGCCACGCGCCGTCCTTGCTCGCGCTCACCAGCCCGTAAACGCGTCGTTGGAAACGGTAGCGCCGGAAAATTTCCGCCGACAAGAACAGCCGGTTATGCCAGATCACAATCGCGGCGGGCTCATCGGACTTGGTCAGCCTGGCATAGGTCGTGGCGTCGGCTTCCATGCGCAGGGTCCGCCCCCAAATCCGCACCAACAGAGCGAGCAGCCACAACGCCAGCCAACGCCAGCCGCACACTTCGTTGATGGATTTTCCTTCGTCGGTTTGCAGGCCCTCCTTATGCGGGGAAGACCGGCCCGCCGCCAAGTTAAACTTGTGCCATCACCCCGCCACCGCGACCCTGCCGGGCATGCCGCACCGCCTGCCGCCCTGCCCCTACCTGCCCGTCGCTCCGCCAGTCATGGATGCACGGGCGCTCACCGCGCACGGAGAGGAACGCGACGCCGAATTCTATCTGACGGCCCTGACCTACGCACACTACCTCTGGCAACACGGCTTTGCCGCCCGCGCCATTCTCAAACTTGACCGCGCACTCCTCTCCAACCTCCGCGGTGACGAGTCGATCCTGCGAGAATGGCCCTTGCCCTACGAAGCCATGGCTTGGTTTTTGCGTCATACTCCGCCGGATGTTTTTATCGGCAACCCGCGCGTGCATTTCCAACACCTCGCCGACCGGATGAACGAGCCCCGGCGCGAACAACGCCGCTGGCGTACGTGGGCCTGCTGGGCGATCACGCGGGTAGTGCGATCGGAATTTCCCGCCGATCCCAAACACGCGGTGATCGAACCGAGTGCCGGACTCATCGCGCAAAAACTCACCGCACACGGCGTCGCCGGCGAAACCGAACTCTGGCAGACAATTCTGCAAAGCAACAAAAGGTGAGCCGTCTCGTCCTCTACTTGCCCGCCGGCGTGGTCTGCAAATACTGCGCCATGCCCGTGAGCTCATTCCTGGCTCGTGCGGCGAGAGGACCGTTGGGAAACCGGTCAACCCAAGCAGTGGCAGCCGGTAAATCGCGCAGTGCCCATTGATGCAACACCGAGATCGCCGCTTCCGTTTGCGACGGCCCCTCGCCCATCTGGCTGGAAATCAAGCCGGCGGCTTCGGCCGGCGCCGTCTTGGCCAGTACAAAGGCAACGCGCGCGAGCGCCTGATCACGGCGCTCTCCCGCCGGTCTGTCCCGCGCCCAAGCCAGCGATGCGGCAAAATCCTTTTCCGCCCAACCTTGGAGCAAATTTCCGAGTAAAAGATCACCCCCCTCGTCCAGCACGGGATCAATGCCGCCGGTGCGAATGGAATCCCACGCGACCACCGCTTCGGCAGGGTTGGTTTCGCCCACTTGGAGACAGGCATTTTGAAAAGCAATTTTTCGCTCGCTGGGATTGACCAGCGTGGCGGCCCAACCGATGGCACCCGCAAAGTCGGCGACCGCCCATTCGCGGGCGAGAATCCGCGTGAGATCCTCGCGCACGCTGCCGGAGGGCAATCGGCCCAATAAGGCCAATGCCGCCGTCCGATCCCGGGCGATCAATTGAGGCCAGAGTTCCGTCTGGGCTCGCTGCTGGTCCCGAAAATCGGAGGAACCCAGCGCAGCCTCCATCGCTTGCACCAAACGTGAAACAAAATCATCCGCCGCATTTCCGCGTGACGGCAACAGGTACGACCGGGAGCCTTCCGCCGTGGAAGGAGGTGTCGCAACTTTGTCCGCCTCCCGCGGCTGCGCAACGGAAGCGGGCAGCGGCATTGTCTCCCGGGCAGCGGGCGGCGCCACGTTCGTTGCTCCACTTGGGGGATGACCCGCGCCCTTCCACAACCACGCGGCGGCCACGGTGATCGCCGCGGAAGTGACCAGCACCGGAACGAATGGCTTCATGGCGAATTGCCAGTGGCAAGCCAACGGCGTTTTACTTCAGCGGGAAAATCTGAGCCCTCGAGCCACTGC
Organism: Verrucomicrobiota bacterium; assembly: GCA_025363395.1. GTDB lineage: Bacteria > Verrucomicrobiota > Verrucomicrobiia > Opitutales > Opitutaceae > Lacunisphaera. Next base: position 1,393 of record JANYDX010000451.1, on the reverse strand, counting down.
GCGGCGGCGTGAGGATCAGTCTCCAGCCAGTGGGGAAAAGCTTGCTCCACGCGTTGCTGACGAGTGGACGGGTCGGACATTTCCGCGACCAACTTGACCACCACTTCTGGCGCCCAGTCGCCCGCCGCTTCCGAGTAGGCCTGCACCGCGGAATCACGTTTCGACCCCGGCTCCAGCGAGGCGATCCAACGGGCGGAAGCTTGGGGATCGGTGGGAGCCCAGACATTCAACACCTCAGACACTCCGCGCAGCTGTATCGCCGGCTCGGATTCGGCAAAGGCCCAACCCGCCGCGGCCCGCGGATCCTGGGTTGCCCAGCGCGAAGCTGCCGCCACCGCGGCCTGCGTGCGAAATTCGACCGGTAGCGCCAGGGCAAACTGCACCGCGGCGGGTGGATCACGGTCCGCCCACGACTCGGCAATATTGGAATAGGCCAGGCCTTGTTCCCCGGGGGACGAGAGCCCCCGCGCCCAGTCGATCGCTTTCACCGGATCGATCGCCGCCCATTCTCCCGCGATATTCATCGTCAGCGCATTCCTGGTGTCGCCCGGCGGGAGATTTTGCAGATCTTCCGCCGCAGTGGCGGGATCGGAATGCACCCAGATAAAACGGATATTATACAGTGCGGTCTCGCGGGCCGCACCCACGGGCAGGCTCTTCACCCAGCGAAGTGAATCCGGGATGCTCAAACGCGCCCAAACTTCAGCAACGATGCCAATGGCTTCGTTGCGCGCACGACCGGCAGGCATTTTTTCCGCAGCAGTGGACGCGGCGGAGGGATCCGACTTGGCGAAATTTGCGGCGGCGGTGCGGACAATCTCAACTTTGCCGCGGCCTTCGGGCAGCTTCGCGATGGAGCGGAATGCTTCGACGGGGGCAATTTCACTCCAGTGTTTCAACGCGGCTTCCTTGAACACGGCCCGTTCCCGCAGCTCTTTCAACGTCTCGGCGACCGCCAGCGCTTCGTTCATTTCCGAATTCGCCAGGTGTGCACCCACGCTGGATAAATTTTTCAGGCGGTCATCAACCTTATTCTGCACCAGTGCATCCGCCACTCGTGAGGCCACATCCGGGCTCTTCGTCACAGCGCGCAGTTCGAGCGAAAAAATCCCGCTCAACCCGAGACAGAGCGCGAGGCGGGAGATGAAACGAAGGACCGACAGCCGATGTTTGAAACTCGCACTCATGAAAATTTTGCGGGGGGACAAGATTGGGGCAACGGCGGGAAGCGTCGGCAAAATTAAAATCATCTTCTCTTGGTGGCAAGCCATCGCCTCGCGGGAATCACGACCGATATCCCCGGAGCAAATTTACCAGCCTGAGGAATCCTCCGGTGGATGAGACCCAAAGAAATCAAGGCAGGGTTGCGCACTCCGACAGGCCAAAAAAACAA
>JANYDX010000207.1 GCA_025363395.1 Verrucomicrobiota bacterium | reverse complement strand
CGCGAGAACACCACACTGGTCTGGATCCTCTGCCTCTTCGTGAATGTCGGCATGTGGTTCGAGCGCTTCGTGATCATTGTCACCTCACTGGCCCGCGACTTCTTGCCTTCGAGCTGGGGCTATTACTCTCCGTCCATCGTCGAGATCTTCACGTTCTTCGGCACGTTCGGCGTCTTCTCGGTCCTGTTCCTTCTCTTCATTCGCTTCATCCCCATCATGCCGATGTCGGAGATCAAGTCGGTCATCCCTGCCGCCGATCCGCACGGGGCACACAAACACTAAGGAGGCACGACCATGAAAAAAACTTACGGAATTGTCGCCGCCTTCGACACCACGCCCGATTTTTATCACGCCTGCGAACAGGTGCGCGATGCCGGCTTCTCGCAATGGGATGCGATCACATCGTTCCCCATCCACGGGCTTGACGCCGCCATGGGCGTGCGCCGCTCCAACGTCCCGCGTTTCTCCCTCGCGGGAGGCATCACGGGTTTCTGCACGGGCATGTCACTCATCTGGTGGACCGGCGCGTCCGAGTATCCCCTGATCGTCGGCGGCAAACCTTATTTCAGCCCGATGTTTGCCTTCCCGATCTCTTACGAGCTCACCATTCTCTTTACTGCTTTCGCCACCATCATTGGCATGTTCATCCTCAACAAACTGCCGATGCATTATCACCCCGTGATGAAGGCCCCGCAGTTCGTCCGCGCCAGTGATGACCGCTTCTATATTGTGATCGAGGCCAACGACCCGAAATTCAACCCGGTCCAGACCCGCGCCCTGCTTCAGCAGATTGGCGGCAAGGATATCGCCGAACTCGAAGAATAAGATGCGTTACGCCTACTACACGCTCGCTTTCGTCGTCGTCCTGTTGCTCTCCATCATGGGCTTCCGCGGCATGAAATCCACCCTGCCGCCGATCGAGATTTTCTCGGACATGGAGAAGCAGGCCAAATACAAGCCGCAGGCTGAATCCAAGTTCTTCGCCGACGGCCGGGCGGACCGCGCCATTCCCGCCGGCACTGTGCCGCATGGCCGCACCGCCGACGCTGATCCGGCGTTTCTCCGGGCCGACGACTTCCTTTACGCCGGCAAAATGGCCGACGGTTCCTTTGCCCGCAATTTCCCGGTTGAGGTCACCGATACCTTCATCCACCGCGGACAGAACCGCTACATGATCTATTGTTATCCCTGCCATGGCGCGCTCGGCGACGGGAACGGCATCACCAAATCCTACGGGATGGTCGTGACGCCAAGCTATCACGATGACCGCATCCGTGGCATGGCTGAGGGCGAGATCTTCAACACCATCACTCACGGCAAGAACACGATGTTTTCCTACGCGGACAAACTTTCCCCGGAAGACCGCTGGGCCGTTATCGCCTATGTCCGCGCCCTCCAACGCGCCCACAACGGCCGGATCGACGATGTGCCACTCGAACAACGTGGAGGCCTGAAGTAACATGAGTACTCCCGCTGCTTCCTCGGCATCTGCGTCCACCGCTGCGCTGGCCAATAAATTTCTCGTCACCGGTCTCATCGGTCTCGCGCTGACTGCGCTGGGTTTGTTCGTCGCGACGCCTCAGGCGCTCGCACTCTCCTATCTCGTCGGCGTCGCTTACTGGACCACGGTTGGCATCGGCATGCTGTTGCTGATCCAGATCCACTATATCGTCGATGCAGGCTGGTCGACCGTCATCCGGCGTCAGTTCGAGCACGGTCTTTCGGCCTTTAAATGGCTGTTCGTGCTCTTTCTTCCTCTGCTAATCTGCGCCTGGGTCAAACCCGGACTGATCTGGCCTTGGATGGATTTGGCGCACGAGATTCATGGCGGCCACACCGTGGGGGCCGATCCGCTTTATCTGAAGAAATCCGGGTTTTTGAATCTGAGGATGTTTACGGGAATGACCCTCGGCTTTTTCGGTATTTGGATTTGGCTTTCCGCCCGCTTGCGCAAGGCGTCCTTCACCCAGGACACCGACGGCAATACGAAATGGACCTTCATGAGCCGCAAGACTGCGGCCTTCGGCATTCCACTCACCGCGCTCGCCCTGAGCTTTGCGGCCATCTACTGGATGAAGAGTCTCGAGTACCACTGGTTTTCCACGATGTACGGCGTGTGGTTCTTCGCGAATTGCATGCGGGCCGGCATGGCCTTCGGGGTGATGATCACTTACTGGCTTTACGTTCGCGGTGACTACAAGGGCATCTTCAACACGAACCAGCTGCACTGCCTAACCGCTCTCGCCTTTGCCTTTGTGGTGTTCTGGGCCTACGTGACTTTCTCGCAGTATTTCCTGATCTGGAATGCCAACGTTCCCGAGGAAACTTTCTGGTACAACATCCGCGAGCACGGCGACTGGGTTTATGTCGGCATGCTGCTTCTCTTCGGTCATTTCTTCGTGCCGTTCCTCTCTTGGCTGCGTTACCGCAACAAGGCCGAGCTCAAGCCGGCCCTGATCGTCAGCATCTGGATTGCGGTCATCATTCTGGTCGACCTTTGCTACAATATTCTGCCCGCCCTGAAGGACGCGCACGATGAGCCGTTGCCCTTCCTGTCGATGAATCTGTTCTGGGTGCTCACGTCCGTCGTGGGCGTGGGTGGCATTTGTGTCTGGGCTTACCTCAAGAGTTTCCCCACGGCCAAAATCATCCCGATTCGCGATCCGCGAATTGTGGAGTCCCTCACGCACCACGAAGCCACCGCGCCATGAGCGATTCCCCCTCCAACTTCTCGTTCCCGCACCGCACCCCGGTGTTCACGGCGATCATCGTTCTCCTCTGCTTTGCGCTGTTTGGCTGGCTCGCGTTGAAGATCTACCGGCCGCACGCGTATGCTGTCGACAAGGTCGAAGGGGTTAAATCTCCCGCCGAGCGCAAAGCCCTGCTCGTTGAGCATCGCACGAAGGAACAGGCTGATTCCACCAGCTATGGCTGGCTCGACCAGAAAGCCGGCGTGGTCCGGTTGCCGGTTGAACGCGCCATGGAGCTCACGGTCAGTGAGCACGCCCGGAAGTAACTATTGCTGATGAATTCCACCAACCCGAACGACCGCGCGGAACAAGCCGAGATCGATGCCTCAGCCAAATGGCCGGTGCTCGTCTTCTTTGGCTCGGCCATTTTGTGGCTGCTGCTGGGCGGCGCGCTGCAACTGATCGCTTCCATCCAACTGCACACGCCGGATTTTCTCGCGGCTTGTCCCTGGACCACCCACGGACGTATTGCTCCTGCGGCCCAGAATGCGCTCGTCTACGGCTGGGGCATGAACGCCGCATTTGCCTTCGGCCTCTGGCTGATGGCCCGCTTGTCCTGTACCACGCTGCGGCATGGCGGCTGGCTGTTTATCGCCGCAAAATTCTGGAACGTGGGCGTTACCCTGGGCGTGCTCGGGATTCTCGGCGGATATTCGACTTCCTTTGAGCTGCTCGAAATGCCGCGTTTTGTGACCCTGATCCTGCTCGCCGCCTACGCCCTGATCGGCGTGTGGGGCGTGACGACTTTCGGCATCCGCAACACCGAAAATGTTTACGCGTCGCAGTGGTATCTCTTTGGTGCCGCCTTCTGGTTTCCGTGGCTGTACGCTATCGCGCAAATCATGCTCTTCAAGGCGCCCGTGCGCGGCGTGCTCCAGCCCATCGTCAATGCTTGGTTTGTCCACGGTCTCTACGGCCTCTGGTTCATCCCCATGGCATTAGCGGCCGCTTATTATTTTCTGCCCAAGATCCTGGGCAAGCCGATCGCCAATTACTACTTGGCCCCGCTGGCTTTCTGGTGGCTCGTCGGCACGACCGCTTTTGCCGGCGGCAGCCGTTTGATTGGGGCACCCGTTCCGATCTGGATTTCGACCCTCGGCGGGGCCGCCAATTTCCTGCTGGTTGTTCCGGTAGTCGTCATCGCCCTGAATCTCTTTGGCACGCTTTCCGGTCGCTACGGCGCCTTGGGCAACAGCGTCACGCTGCGCTTCATCCTGATCAGCATGGTCGGCTTCGTGCTGGCCTCCGCGATGAATTTCGCGCTCTCGATCCGCGGTTTTGCGCAGGTCGTGCAGTTCACCCTGCTCACTGATCTTCGCGACTGGCTTATTTTCTACGCCTGTTTCTCGACTGCCATGTTCGGTGCGGCTTATTTCATTCTGCCGCGACTGACAGGCAAGGAGTGGCGTTCCTCCGCCTTGGTGAAGGCACATATCGGCACGGCGGCTTTGGGCGTTCTTCTCCTGACCGTCGGCCTCGCTTACGCCGGTTGGCAGCAGGGCCATCTGTTGAATGACGCGGCCGTGAAGTTCGGTGATATCACGCAGGCACTCACGTTCTGGTTTACGTTCCGTTCGGTCGGCCTCGGGCTGCTGCTTGTCGGGCACATTGCCTTCCTGATCAATTTCGTGTGGATTGCCTGTCCGTTTTCTTCGAAGGGCACAGCGTCCGTCGAGTTTGCTCCTCCTCCCACTTTGAATTTCTCGAAAAAGTCGGCCACGGAGGGCCACGCATGAAAAACGGTCTCGCCCTTTTCCTCGGTGTTTTCGCCATCCTCGGTCTTTCCTGGGCCGGTCTGTTGCTCGGAGCCCACAAGCAGCTCGGCAGCCTCGGCCAGATCAAGGACCCGGTGGACGATACCCTTTATCCGCAACCCATCTCGGGCCTCGCCGATCAGGGCCGACTGGTTTACCAGGATCTCGGCTGCGTTTCCTGCCACACTCAGCAAGTGCGTCACGAAGGCTTCGGGGCCGACATCGAGCGCAAATGGGGTTCGCGCGGCAGTTATGCCCGCGATTACATTCGCGAAAAAACCGTTTTCATCGGCCAGAGCCGCCTCGGTCCCGATTTGCGCAATGTGGGTGGCCGTTTGGGCGACGCCGCGACTCCGGACGACTATAGCGACTGGTTCTACAAGCTGCTTTATGCCCCCCAGTCAGTCGCTCCCGGCACCAACATGCCGCCGCATGCCTTTCTCTTTGAAGTGCACGCCACCGCTGGCCGTCAGATTTCGTACCAGGCGCTCAAGCTGACGGGTAAATCCGCTCCCGCCACCGGATATGAAGTGGTTCCCACCGCCCGGGCCCGGGCCTTGGTGGCGTACCTGCAAAGCTTGAAGGATACCTACGATTATCCCACTGAACGCAGTTTGAATGCCTCGGCCCCGGCCGAGCATGCTGAAGAGGGAGGCCACAAATGAGCTCTTCTCCCGACAAAAACTATCGCTTCGAGCAGGCTGGCGCCAGCGACGACAGCATCCAGCAGGCCCATGCCCAGCTGCAAAAACAGAAGCCCGACAAGGCCAACGGTTATTCATTTCTTCCACTGGGAATTCTCGGACTTATGTGCTCGAGTGTTTTCTTCGGCTCCATTTACCTCGCGCACTATTCCGTCCGCTTTGATCCATTGGTCACCAACGAGCACGCGAAGCGCGAAAAGCCCGGCGCGGTGGTTGCCGCAGCTGCGACGCCTGCTCAGCTCGGCAAGAAAGTATTTACCAGTATCTGCGCCACCTGCCACCAGCTTACCGGTCAGGGCGTGCCCGGAGCCTTTCCACCACTGGCGGGTTCCGAGTGGGTTCAAGGCAGCGAGGAGCGCATCATCCGCATCGTGCTTCACGGGCTCAACGGCCCGATTACGGTTGAAGGCAAGGAATTCAACAACGCGATGGCGTCTCTGGGCGGCGTTTTGAAAGACGAACAGATTGCGAATGTGCTGACGTATGTTCGTCAGGAATGGGGTAACAAAGCGCCGGAAGTTAAGGCCGAAACCGTGGCCCGCATCCGCGGTGAAGTGGGCAACCACCCCGCACCCTGGACCGCCGCCGAATTGCTGAAGATCGGCCAGTAACTGATTTTTTCTTCAAATTGAAAGGCCGGGCATTTGCCCGGCCTTTTGTATTATGGCGAGTCAACCAAGATCCTTGGTTCGTCCCGTGCCGCCAGTCCGGTTGCCGCTTATCCTAAAAACCCAGAATAAAAAACCGCTAATTCACGCTAATGAACCTGGTCAAAGAATCTCTGTGCGTTCAAGCCAGCGGAAATGCACCTAGTCGGTGAATTGAGGAAAAAGAAAACGCCGAGCCTGTTCTATAACCCGATTAGCGGTTAACAAACTGCGAGTTCATTTGCTTATTCCCCCTTGAGCGGATTCATCCCGCCGAAATCCGGCATGCTGAATTTTTGATAACCAGGTGGGGGAACGAACAACGAATCCGCGAGCTTGCCGGGCTCAATTTTGGTCGCCTCCATTTTGAAAGTGTCCTTGCCCTTGGCATCGTGTGACACCACGCGCAGGGGAAAGCCACCTTTGCCCTTCAGGGCTTCTTCCCATTTCGCCGAGGCGCCGGCGTTCTTGCCGCCCCCGCCGAAGGGGCTGCCGCCGTGACCGCCACCCAGGCCCATGAACACGCCAAGATCGGGAGCGACCCAAAGCTCGGTCGTGGTTCCTTTGTCTTTATCCGTGACGATGATTTGATCGCATTTATAGCCGAGGATGGTCTCGGTCTTGCCAGTCCGCTCGACATCGGCGGTCGCGGCCCCCGCGCCATGCTGTTCAACGGCTTTCTCAATTTGCTTTTTGATCGGCATCACCATGTACATGTTCTGCTCGGGCATCAGCATGATCATTTCCTGCTTCGCGACGTCCATAATGGTGCTGATTTGGGAGCCCTTGGCATCCATGTCGGTGCGAAGCTTCTGGCCCTTCATGGAGTAGTTCATGTTCATCGGCTTCCCTTTGTCGCCGGTGATGGCGAGGGACACCTTGCCTTCAAAGGCGTCGGCGGCGAATGCGTGTGCGGCCATGAGCAGACTGCCCACGGCGAAAATACGGAGGAGGGGGTTCATGGCGGACTGTCTGACAGATTGGCGGATCAATTCAAGCCGGGCTTGAACGGAATTGCCACTGGCCGGGCGGTGCGAATACTCCCGACATGCCTTCCGAGTTTACGATCACGCGCCAGGTGGAGTTTCACGAAACCGATATGGCGGGAATCATGCACTTCGCCAATTTCTTCAAATGGATGGAATGCTGCGAAGCGGCGCTTTACCGCTCGCTTGATCTGCCGCTCGTTTCCTTTGTCCCGGGACAGGTGGTCGGCTGGCCGCGCGTCAATGCCGGCTGCCAGTATTTCGCGCCGCTCCGCTTTAATGACACGGCGACCGTGAAGCTTTACGTGAAAAAAATAGGCACGCGTTCCCTCACCTACGTTTTTCAGTTTCACAAAGGTGCGACCTTGGCAGCGCAAGGTGAAGTCACCGTGGTTTGTGTCACCGCTGATGCCGCCGGCGATATGGTCGCCCAGCCCATCCCGTCCGCCGTCCGGGATTTGCTGCAAGTCGCCCCTGAATCGACATGGACGGTAGCATGAGTTCCAGAACTCCAAGACGTGACTCTGTTTTTGCCACCTGCTTTACCCTTTGGTGGGTTCAAGTTCTCTCTGTCTTTCTCCTCTTCACAGGTTTCCTCTGTTTCCTGCCGGACCCCAAAGTGCCGAATCAAGTGCTGGGCATAGGTGTCTTTTCCACATTCATCCGGACTTTGATCCACATCGATTTCAACTCATTGTTGGCAGTAGTTTTAGTGTCGTGGCTTTGGTGTGCTTTCTCTTCGATTACGTCGCAAAAAGAAAAAAAGAGGAAGGAAAGTTGGAGATGTTCCTGAAAACTACAGCCAGATGCTCGAAGAAAAGAAATTGAGGCTCTCAAAGAGCCATTAAGAAAATGCCCGGTATGATCCGGCACGGCCAAGCTGTAGAGTGTCGCGCAAATCCATTATCGGAACGCACTACTGACCAAAACAAATTCGCAGCTCTGCTGTTTTGGCCAGAAGTGATGGTCCGTAAATCCGACCGGTGGTATGATTTCGTCTCGGCACGGAGCCGGCACTTTCTGGGTCGGCACTGCGGTCGCTAACCTGTATTTCTGGGCAGATCCTCGTTGACCGGGACCGACCTTGCCGGAAACTTTGCGCTTTAGTAACCCCCGACCCCGTTGCCCGTATGTTTGTTCGCCGTTGGTCTACATTTTCGTTGGGCGTGGCCAGCATAAGCCTGGGAGTAGTCGCTTACCTGTGGG
>JANYDX010000117.1 GCA_025363395.1 Verrucomicrobiota bacterium | reverse complement strand
GATTCGATTTCCCGACGAAAGATTCTGGACCCTCGCGCGAATAAATACCAAGTTTCGCGCAAAGGAGAACTTCCCATGTCGCAGTTCAGAAATTTAAGTTTCGAGGGCGGTGGCGTCAAAGGCATTGCCTATGCCGGTGCGCTCCAGGTGTTGGAGCGTGAAAATATATTGCCCGACATCCGGCGTGTCGCCGGGACGTCCGCAGGAGCGATCACAGCGACGCTCGTGGCGCTCGGTGCCGGCAGCGCCAAGGTTTTTGAAATAATTGGCGGCACGAATTTCAGGAATTTCATGGACGATTCGTTCGGCATCATCCGCGACACCGACCGGCTGCTCAAGGACTACGGTTGGTACCGCGGCGATGTTTTTGCCGACTGGATGCAAAAACAAATCGGCGCCCTCTCGGGCAATGCGAGCCTGACGTTTGGGGAACTCTCGAAACTCGCGGACGCGCCCGGCAGCAAAATGCGAAAACTCTACATCGTCGGGAGCAATCTTTCGCTGCAGACGCCCATGGTTTATTCCGCAGAATCGACTCCCGACATGGCGATCTGGCAGGCCGCCCGGATCTCCATGAGCATCCCGCTGTTCTTCGCGTGCATCCAAAACGCCGGCCGGCAGGTACTCGTCGACGGCGGCGTCACCTGGAACTACCCGCTCGATATTTTCGACGACCGCCAATACGTCGAAAACCCCGCGGCTGCGGTCGTCCCCACTGGCACGGTTTACGACGGCAATCATGTTTACAACAACGAGACGCTGGGCATGCGCGTCGACACCTTCGACGAGATCGCTGCCGAGAAAAACTCCTGGAACCTCCCGCCAAAGAAGATCGATGATTTCTTTGACTACCTGAAGGCGCTGGTCGGCTTCATGACCGACACCGCGAACAAACTGCACCTCAAGCCCGCCGATTGGGACCGATCAATCGTCCTCGACGCCGCGGGAGTCAGCGCCACCGATTTTTCGCTCCCGGACGAAAAAGTAAAAACGCTCATGGCCAACGGCATCAAAGGCGCCGACTCTTACCTACGGTGGTTTAATGATCCCCACAGCACTCCACCGCCCTTGAACCGCGTGACCGCACCCTGAGGCCGGAGAATGCGTACGAGCGGGTGGAAGAGAGGCTGAATGACCCGATGAGTGATTGCCAGCCTCAGCCCCGGCCCTTCACCGGAATGCCCGCAAACTTTGCCAGCTCACGGTGGATTTTCGTGACACGCTCGACCTGGCCCTTCGCGGGAAAGCGTTCATAAAAACCTTCGTTGCGAAATTCGCGGATCTGCTCCGTCCATGGCGCGAGCTTCGTGGCCCAGCGATCCACCCGGCCGTCGGTCGATTCAGGATCGGACGCCGCCAGATCCGCGCACACACGGACCATCGCCTTGAGTGTCACCGGCTTGGTGACCATGTAGTCCGCACTCCCCCACCCTTCACCCCAGACGCGGGCGCTCGCCTTGAAAAAGTCACGAACGATCTCGTAATACGCCGCGGCCTGACGCTTGTCGGTACCGTTGACAAAAATTTTGCTCCACTGCTTCTTCACCCAGCGGTGAATCTCGTTGAATAACTCGGCTTGGAGAATCCATTTCTCTTGCTTGCTGCGTCCGCCGAGACGGTTGATCCGATAGCGCAGCGGACTGTCGTCCGAGCTGTAAAGCATCTCGGCAATGTGCGCGGCAAAACGCCGGTCGGGTTCGGCCCAGGAAACGCGTTCATAAAGATCGACGAGATGGCTCTTGTTGATGCGGGTCGGAGTGGAATTGATGATGACAAACATTTCCGTGGCGAAGTCCTCGCTGCCGCCGTCGAAAATGATGCAGGGAACGTTGATGCTGCCCGCATCATCGGGATGAGTACGGGCGTAAAATTCGAGCGCGGCGAGCCGGTGCTGGCCATCGATGATGAAGAAATTTTCGGCGGGTTCCTGCAGCTTGCCTACCCCGCTGCCATCGCTCCACGCCTCGAAGTTCAGTTTCTGGGGCGTGAAAAGGAGGACGGTGCCCGGGATGGGCGGCTGGGTGACGGCGGTCTCGTAGAAATTGCGGATCGCCTTCACCTTGGAGCGCGACATCTCGCGCTGAAACGATTTGTCGCTGCGTTCGACGCGGGCGATGAACGTCGCAATGTCATCCTCTTCCGTGACGGCTTCCGGGCTGATGCCGCCGCCCTCCTCGGCGTAAAAGCGACTCATGAAGCGGACCTTCCCCAGTAGTTTTTCTGAAGGATAAGAAGCAAAATAGAAGAGGGCATCCTTCTGCCGAATCTGAGTGGCGATCATGGTCATGGGAGAAATGGTTGACGGTCTGACACGGCCACAGCGGGTGGTGTGCCACGCATTGTGCCCGTTCCCTAATTTTCCCGCAAGTTACTTTCCGGCGACGGAAGACTTGAATCGTTCCAGCCTTACATTTGGAAGTGGCGGGGAACGTTCGCCCGGCTCCCATCGACTTATCCGTCCGGGCAAATAGCGAGCCGTCGAATCCGGTTCGCGAAAATACCTCGTCCGCCGAAAGGAGAACCAGCGCACCGAAGGCATGCCAGACCGCGTGGCCCTGAATTGGGCCCTCAGGATCAGCCCAAAAGCCACCAAAGCGGTCGCCCAAACCCCTCATTTCGGTATATTCCGGCGACGAAAGATAAAAGCCAGATGCCAGCCGCAATCGCCAGCCCTTTCACTTCAGAAACCACACTGCAGAGGACGGCCGCCAGGCCGAAACTCACCAGAGAGAACAGGACGACATACACTCTCAGTATATCCACTAATCGCCACTCGGGCAGGAGGGACGCATGATAGAAACCACTCCCCAAGCCGAGAAAGATGCTGGAGAATCCAAGGCTGCGCGAAAGCCGCTTTCGTGCGGCCAATAATATCGCCAGACCCGCGCTGCAGTAGGCCAGATTAGAAATCGTATTTTGCGGTTCACGGATCAGGCGATCTAGTTTCTGAGGAGCATAGAGCATCGAAGTCACCGTCACCGCGGCTTCAACCGCTGCACATCATATGCTTCACACTGCGCCTTGGGCGATTCCACCGTGCCCCAGAAATCACCCTTGGGATTAAATGCGGTAAATAGCGTGAGACCGATCAACAGCGGAACAGACAAGTAAAATGCGCGAACGATAGGAATCGATTCGGGGAAAATTGCGTTCAAGGGCTCAATAATGCCCTGGTCAAGCTTTTGTCCAAAGCCTCCTGAGTGGCTAGACGTTTTCTTCAAACTTCAGCGCCTCCCTACGCCGATGACAGATGGGTTTCCCGGAGGCCTTTCGCGCCATCCAAAACCAATAAATGGGAGCAAAAAAGGCATATTGGCTCGCAGAATAGAAAACAAAAAAAACCTGCCGGCCGAAGCCTTTCTCCGGCGGTCCAACCACCCTCGGCGCAGCACTTCACCCACTGCGAACACCTGTAGATAGGGCATCAGCGTGACCTGATCGCCGGTGGAAAAACCGCAGTGGGGACAAAACCACAGGGGTCCTTCCTGGGGATAAAGACAATCGACACACAGGGGAATCGCGTCCCTAGCCCTGACGGCCAGATCAACCTCTGACGCCCATGGATCACACGGATTCCCGGCGGCAGGCAGCCGCAGCTTCCGTATCAATATCATGGCGAGCGCTGCCCCCGCAGCCACCAGTGCGAGGGTTTTCTCTTGGTCAAATTCAGTGGGGAGGAACATCGTCTTTAAGCAGGTGAGAATTATTCCGCGAATCAGTTCTGCATCCGGGTCGATCGGTGAAGTCCGTACTTAGATGGATCGGGGTGAACGCTCAAATACGGGATTAATTCTTCTTGGATTTTTCCGCTTCGATCTCGGCCACCGCCTCCGCCACCAATTTTTGCGTCTTCTGCATGAGGGGCCCCATGCGTTCCTGCATTGCTGCCATCGTATATTGCATCACCAAAGGCATTTTCTTAACCAGGGCGACACCGGCCGGGCTTTTGTAGAATGCAAGCAAGCCATTCACTTCTTCCTGGGTGAATGTCTTTTGGTAAATGCTCAGATAAAGCGGCTCAAGTTTATCCCAGTCCAGTTCCTCCTTCATCATCAACGCCGTTTTCGCGCACACCTTGTCCGTCATTTTTTGCTCCTCGGCCGAAGGGGCGCTCTTGCCCAGGGCCTGTTTCATGGAGGCCTTCATCATTCCGTCCACTTGAGTAAACATGCCTTCAACCAATTTCCTGACGTCAGTCACCACCAGCAGTTCTTTGATCGATGCCTCGGAAGCAGGCACGTCCGCTCCATAGGAGTTGGAGCAAATTAATACGAAGGCAACAAAGAGCAGGCGAATCATAGGTGGGGCGGGAGTGAAGAATTGCGGAAGTGCAATCACTCTCGTTAAACCCCTAGGGGAGCGCTGTGCCGAGGTCGAACCCGGATTTCACGCTACTACCCCCTCGTCTCAGCGGGGTCTCACCACCGCCCTCATCTCCGCGGCCACGGCGGCCTGCTCGCTCCCCCCGCTCCCCGTCGCACAGCTGGGACAAAATCAATAAAAGCTCTGGCCGCAGTCGGGGAATAAACCGAGCCGTTGTTTTTAAGTGTTCCCAAGCCTCGGCATTGTCTCCTGAGAATTCATGGCACCTTAGGCGCTACAACCATTCATCCTAGGGCCGTGTCTTCGATTTTTTGGATCAAGTTAGGAATAATAAAGCCGAAAGCACGAATAACATGACAACCATTACGAAGGTAATTCGCAGGACGGTGCTGGCGCCACTCTTTGGCGTCGCACTGCAATTTCGTTAGGCCCACCAGACCATGCGCAGGATGTAACTCCGCCGATCGGAACCGTCGAAAGCCTGCAATTAGACGGGTCACACCTTTCCACCTTTGGGAGCACACGACGATCCGCAATCCATGCGGTCGTTGTCCGCGCTCCAGCCGTCGTCCGTTGGAGCCACGGCGACCTCACTATGGTACCTCAGTTGATAGGGCGTGCCTCGCGAAGGTGCCGGAGGAACGAAGTCTTTCAGCGAAAATTATCCAAGGGCCCTTCGGGTGACTTCCCTTATTCGCGAGGAAAAAGCGGCTGTACTATTTCTAAAATCTTCCGCGTGTATTCATTTCATATCATTCGTATGACACGTGGGCACTATTCGTTGCTTCGTAATAGCTGAGCATTCAAAACCGAGAGCTGGAAATTGAGCCGGGCTTTCCAAACGGGTGGCACTTGCCATTGGCTACCCGCGCGGCGTTATCACCGAGGTGGAATGGATTGAGCTCTTAGTTGAAATTCTCTTCGGGTTCATCGACGTGGCTACACTCATCGCCGACCTGTACTCATGGGTGAAGGGCAGGGAGAACCGGGTCCAGAGACGGGAAGCGCGAAATATGGGAAACACCCAGCCGCCTCGCGACAAATGGAACCGGCGGGTGATTGCCCTGACTCTGACCTTTATCCTCCTGACAACAGTGTTGATCGCTTGGAAATGGTAGCCGGCAAACCATACGCCAGTGTCTGAGCCAATGGAAAGATGCTCAGAGCTGGATAGAGGGTGCACTACCTAGGAAATAATTTTTCCGTCTGCGCACGGACAATATCGATGGGTCGAAGCCAGCACCTTTCCCCTTCCATGAACGTGGAGGTCAACTGGAAATCACCAGCTACTCAGCCAGCCGGTTTCGCCCACCCTGGTTGGTCGCAGCACTTTATGGGCAACTTGCCCCAACAAGTTTGCCCTTGGTCCCATCGTCGTATTCCCGAACGCATTTTTATGAAATATGAGCACCGATAATACAAAACGATCCCAATCCCATAAAACCTGGCTGCAATATATGAACATGAAGAACAGTACGCGCTCAGATTGGTTACGCACGAACAACAGCGGTGACTTTTCCGGAAAAAGTTTCCCGAAATCGCCCTACCTGGCCTTCAAATCAACTCTCCGCGCCGCCTTGTGGCTCGGGCTGCTCGCTTTCGGCACCACGGAATGTTTGGCGCAAGGTTGCATCGCCATCAGAAACAATCCGGGCACACCCTTGATGGAGGGAAATTTCAGCAACGGGATTGAAACCGGCCAGTGGGTGAGCGCCGTTGCTTATCGCTGGTACAAGTCTGATCGCCACTTCACCGGCGACGTGGAACAACCCCAGCGACGCACGCTGGGAAATTATGTGGAAAACGACGTACATTCGTTCGATTTCTCCGCGACTTACGGCATCGATCCCCGCTGGAGCGTGACGCTCGATCTCCCATTCATCACCGCAGCCAGATCCTCCTTGTATGAACACGACTTGGTAAATCGCCACTCCATGCATTCGCAGGGATTTGGGGATATTCGCGTCCTTTCCGATTACTGGCTTTTCGATCCCCATACTTCCAAGAACGGCAATATTGCCGTCGGATTCGGGTTAAAATTGCCCACCGGCGACGACAAGGCGTCAGACCTTTCCTATCGCACGACTGGCCCCGTTTATCGCCCGGTGGACCCCTCAATTCAACCAGGCGACGGCGGTTGGGGCTTTGTTTTTCAGATGCAGGCCTATCACAAACTGGCTGACAATTTGTTCGGCTACCTCAGCGCATCGTACATGATTACCCCGCAGGAGCAGAGCGGCACCGAACTTACGGTCGCGGATGTACCAGCATTTGCGGCGTTCATCACCAAGGAGATTAAGCACAACACTATTGCGGACCAGTACTCGGCGCGCGCCGGCTTGAGTTACTTGGTTTGGCCTTCGCAGGGTCTCAGCCTCTCGTTGGGTGGACGAGTCGAAGGCTTGCCCGCCCATGACTTGATTGGCGGCAGCATGGGTTTCCGCCGTCCCGGGTACGCGGTTTCCGGTGAGCCAGGAATCTCGTGGTCGTCTGGAAAGAATACCCTTGGCCTCAACGTTCCCATCGCCGTGTATCGCAACCGGGTGCGGAGCGCGCCCGAACAGCGCTTGGGCCGCCCCGGCGGGGACTCGGCGTTTGCGGACTACTCAATTCTCCTCAATTTCACGCACGCATTCTGATTCACGCGGAGCGCTCCGGCCTCCTTTTTTCTGCAACGGCGGTTCTGGTCCGTGCATACCGGAACCGTCGTTATTTTTGCTCCGGCTCGCGCAACCAAGGAGAGGGCCTTCGGTTGATCAGGGAGTCTTCGACGAATGAATCGCGTCGGGAGATAACTTTCCTGGACGGCATCAATCCCAGCCTAGATGAGTCGAGCCCAGTTTTTCTGAACCTCATGCTTTCGGGCGTTTCCCGTGTTTCGGGGTAATCCGTTCTGTTCTTCGCTCCCTTCGATTGCTTCGCGAGAAACCATTCCAACCGCTCGCCGCTCAAGGCCCATCAGACGACGGAACACCTTCGCAATGGCGGTCGCGGCGGAATTGCCGCACGCTCATTCCTTGCTCGTGTACGCGGCCGGAATTGCCTCCAGCGGGAAATAGCGAATCCATTCATATTCTGAGACGGCGGGTAACGTCGACAAATCAACTGCCCCGAGCCATTGCACCACGCCGGGCTCGCGGAGATCGCCCATATAAACATTCATCCGGATCTGCAGCGGGTCTGCGGGCACATAGCGCGTCTCGCGGTGAATCGCACGTCGATCTACAAACCATTCCACGCGGTCTTTCATCCAAAGAATGGCGTATTCGTGAAAATCCGCGGTGGCGTCAAATCCGAGATCAAGCGTGGAACTCGCATTTTTCCAACTACGGCCGCCATCCTGGAAATCATGCGTCGTCAACTGCACCGCCCGGAGATTGTTGCCGATAAACTCGATGTCAATTTCCCGGTGCTCCCAGTTTTTCGGCTGCCACTGATTCATCAGGTAGAATGAGCTGACCCCACCGCGGGCCAGCGCTGGTTTCATGCGCACCACAAACAGACCGTATTTGAAGAAATGGGTCGATCCGACTTCGCCGCCATTGAACGCCTTGGGCAGCCGGGCCTCGGTGTTGCGATCAACCCGCAACACCAAGCGTGATCCCGCCACGGTAGCATGTGACTCAAGCATGTTGCACCCATTGGCCGGAAAGGTGTAGAGCTGCACCTCCCAACGCGTGAGTTCAAGTGACTCAAATTCTTCGGACCAGGTTGCGCCGGACAAAGCGGCCTCCGACGGAGGCGCAGCATACACGGTGCCAGCAATTTTCAAAAATCCCAGGACTGCGAGCAGGCTGTAGTTCGTCTTTATAGGGAAGGAGAGTTGCGAATTTCGGACCGCAGCAGGAGCTGGCTTAAAGACGTCATGGTTTTTGGGCCTCTTAATCGACGATACTTTAACGGGATTAGATCAGCCAGTCGGGTTGGGGCCAACAACCATCATCTCCCATGAAATCAAGCGCTGACGTTTTAAAATCCATCCGGGTGAAAAATCCGCCGGTTGAATTGCGATACATCAGGGCGTAACCTGCAAAACCGCGCGGCGGTAAGCGAACAAGTGCGGCGAGCCGTTATCCTCCACCTGCAGGATCACGTGCACGCTGCCGGATTTTGTGACCGCCGGCACGCGCACTGTGGTGGCAAGCCCTTCCGCTTGGGTGAGCGTCGCCTCCTTCACACTACCGGCTTCCGGGTAAATCCACCAAGTGACGCGCACCTCATTCTTGTCCGGATCGGCGGTACCTTCGGCCGAGAGCATGACGCTCGTCCCACCCTTGACCGGCAGGACGAGGACATTCTTGGTGCGATCTCCATTCAACACCGGCTGGGGATTGTGATTCGCTTTCTCGTAGGTGTCGGCCACGCACCAATCCATCCGCGCGGCGAAGTCGTGTTGATAATGTTCGCGCCACCGCCAGATCGTCGCCGGATCGGAGGTTTCCGTTTTGCCATTGTCGGCGGTGACGGTGTCACGGCTGTACGCGTTGTTGGTCCAAATCTTTCTGGCCTCGCCGGTGGCTTGATACAGGATATAACGCCCGCCCCAGCCACCAAATGCCGGACTCACCTCCCAACCGAGACCGTTTCGCACCAGCCCGAGAAAGCACGGCGTGTCGCCTTCCATGATATATTTTTCCCGCGGATAAAGCGCCCCCAGTGGCCCGTGATTCTTAATGATGTGTTCTTCAAGCCATGGGTTATCAACGAGGGCAAATTTGTGCATCGGTCCATTTTGATAATGGCGGTCGCCTGAAATACCGGTCCACGTCGCGCGGCAATATTCGGCCCCATCCTGCCGGCTCGGAGAGACGATGTAGAAAAGATCGGGGAACTCGCGGCGAAGCCAACTGCCGGCGTCGTCCTGGTCGGAAATCGAATAGACCCGCAACTTCGCCACGGCGGCGCTCACCTCGGCCGCCGGATGCGTGGTCCGGAAATCTGTCAGCGCTTGCGCCAGGGTGTTCGCCCCGCCCCAAACTGTGACCCAGATCGGGCGGGGATCGGCTTTCGCCATTACCTCCAGGATGTGCTGCGAGCCCGCGGTCTTTTTTCCTGGCCCCACTCCGGCCATCCCATATTCCGTCTGCCCGGTTTTTGCCACGCCGGCGAGTTGGTCCGCTGCGGGATACCCGGACGCATGTTTGAGCAAATTCGGCCGCACCTGCGCGTACGCCGCCAGCTGCCGGCGAATCAGGTCTTCCCGCGGGCCGCTGCGCAACCAAGTGGAGGTGGTGGCGATAAGTCCTTCGACCTCAAATTCGTTCGAATAGACCAGAAAGCGAACCAGCGACTCTTCGTCATCCGGTTCATTGGCGATGTCAGTGAGCACCAGCACGCGGGGCTTTTCTTGCGCGCCGCTGGGGAGACCGCTCAGGCAAAGGGCCGCGAACAGGGCCACCAAGGCCGGGGCAACGAATGGGGGGTTCATTTAAGGAAAAGTGCCCGCCTCCCTCTGCAGAAGCACGCGAAAAAAAGCAGGGATGGTTTTCGTTAGAGAATGGAACGCCGGGGTCCCGAGGGGTGGATTGCGTTCCACGACACTGCTGTCGTCAAAGGATGCACAGCGTCAAAAAGGAAGTCGGAATGGAACCGGTTTGTACCCTAAATGATCTCAATTCGCCCGGTACCCGCATGCCGGCGCTTGCACGCCCCTGTCTCTTTCGACTAAACAAACTGCTCTCTTAATGAAATCCACTGTCGGCGGTGAAGCCTCGGTTTTAATATTGCACGCCACGGCGGGCGCGGGCCACACCCGCGCGGCCCAAGCCATCGCGGCGGCACTTAAGCCTTCGGGGCGCAGCCACCGGGTGGTCGACACGCTCGAATGCACCTCGGCGCTTTTCAGGCGCATGTACGTGAAGTCCTACATCGACCTCGTGCAAAAGGCCCCGGAACTCTGGGGCTATTTTTACGAGAAGGCTGACGTCATGCCTTCCACCGACAGCAAACGCGTGCGAGCCCGGCTGGCTTTCGACAAACTCAACAGCCGCCCTTTCAAAAAACTCCTGGAGGAAGCAAAGCCCGAGATCATCCTCTGCACCCACTTCCTGCCTCTGGAGCTCCTCTCCGATATGAAGGGCTGCGGAAAGTTGAACACCCCCGTGCACGCCGTGATCACAGACGTGAGCCCGCATGCGTTCTGGATTTATCGTCACATCGAACATTATCACGTCGCCACGCTCTCGGCCGCCCGCGAACTGGCCCGCAAGGGATTCCCGGCCGAACGCATCAGCGTGACGGGCATTCCCGTCGATCCGATCTTCGCTCATCGCACACCCGCGACCGAGGCGCGGGCAAAACTGGGGTTGCCGGAAAAACCGACCGTCCTGCTGCTATCAGGTGGCTTCGGCGTCGGTCCCATGAAACAAATGCTCGCTTCCTTCAGCGACAGCCGGGCCAATCTTTCGCTGGTGATGGTGGCGGGAAAGAACGCCGAACTGGAAAAAGAATGCCGGGCACTCGCGGCAAAACTGCCCGTGTCCGTCACCGTGCACGGCTTCGTGAACAACATGCACGAACTGATGGATGCAGCCGATCTAATCGTCACCAAGCCGGGCGGTCTCACCACGACGGAAATCCTCGCCAAGGGAAAACCCATGGCGCTGGTGGCTCCTATTCCCGGACAGGAACAGCGCAATTGCGAGTACCTCCTCGAGGAAGGCGCCGCGGTGCGGTTGTACGATGTCGGGGATTCCGCGCATTATCTCGAAAAATGGCTCTCCGATGGAGTGCGCATGAAACGAATGTCGGCCGCCGCCCGCGCCATCTCCAAGCCCGACGCGGCGAAAGAAATCGCGGCCGCGTTGATCACCCGTCTGACGAAGTGATCGCGTAAACCGTCCTTTCAACAGCCCGCAGGCGAATAGTTCACGGTGTAGTCACAAGGCGCTTGGGCAAACGAACGGCACTTCAGTGAGCGGCGACGTGCGGAGAATGCGTCGCTGGCCAAGCTGATCACTCACTGGACTTGGGTTCTCGCGATCCTGCTGGCCTGGATTTGAGCGAGGCGTTCAGCGGCCACTCCAGCGGGAGGAACTTCGGGATGCGACGCCGCACTTCTGAGGCTGTCGTTGACACCCGACCGATCCAGTCCGCTGACGGCCTCATAAATGTTTGTGATCACGGGCAAAACTCCACCACGAGATCCCCAACCAGACGTGACCATATCAGCTGTTTGTTGGGCATGGAGAAAAGAATTTGATGAGCGGATGCTGGTCATGCCGGTCCAATGATAGAAGAAGCGGGGGGAGATAATTTCAGCCACGCTTCAATGAAGTACGCGGCGAGAAACGGCTTAGCGCTGGCAAGAGTCAAAGCGTTTCTCTGCTGTGGGTGATCACCGATTTTTCACCTGGGGAATATTCTCATTCAGTAAGTCCGCAGCAGAAATCAATTCACCCAGTCACTGAATTTGGAGGAATCCACGTCGTCACCTTCTGCGGATGACTTGCAATTGCCAGACAGGCCAAATTGAAAATCCATTAAGGCGGTCCACCATCGGCCCGCTACTCCGCCACACGATTTAACTGGAGGGGCGAAAATAGGAAAGCCGGGTGCCGTGTCGAACGACGTGCCCGGCGGGTTAAGGATAACCCGCCCTACCACAGGCAGGTCAGAGGGAATCTAACCGGCGACCGGACGCGAAATGGCATCGAGGCGGGCCATGACGGACGGGGTTAATTTGGCGACGACATCGAGTGCACCGAGATTTTCGCGGAGCTGTTCCACGCGGGAAGCCCCGAGGATCACAGTACTGACCTGCGGATTCTTGAGAATCCAGGCAATCGAAAGCCGCGGCAAGGTCGTGCCGAGTTCGTTCGCGACCGCGGCAAGTTGCTTGACTGCCGCGATCTTGGCGCTGGCGCCCGGGCCGGTGAGGTTGTCGCGCAGCCATTCCAGTCCGGGGACATCGAGGCGCGTACCCGCTGGGATGCCCTCATTGTATTTGCCTGTGAGCAAACCGCTGCCGAGCGGCGACCAAGTGGTCGTGCCAAGCCCCCGCTCCCGGTAGATCGGCGCGAGATCCTGCTCAAAACGCGTGCGATGAAACAGATTGTATTGTGGCTGCTCCATGGTCGGGGCGTGATAGCCGTGCCGGTCGCACAAGGCAAAAGCCTCGCCCAATTGCGCGCCATTCCATTCGCTCGTTCCCCAGTAGAGAATTTTACCCTGCGTCACAAGATCGTGCATCGCACGGACGGTCTCCAGCACCGGCGTGTCGGGATCGGGACGATGGCAAAAATAGAGATCAAGGTAGTCAACCTGCAAACGGCGAAGGGCGTCGTGACAAGCCTCGACCACGTGCTTGCGCGAGAGACCGCTGCCGTTTGGCCCGTCATAGGCGGTGCCGAAAAAAACCTTGCTCGAGACAACGAAGCTCGCGCGTGGCCAGTTCGATTTTTTGAGGATGTCACCCATGACCACCTCGGCCTGGCCGTCGGCGTAGGCCTCGGCGTTGTCGAAAAAATTTACCCCTGCATCGTAGGCCGCATGCATCAGGTCACGCGCGGTTTGATCGCCCACCTGTTTGCCAAACGTAATCCAGGCGCCAAATGAAAGCGCCGAAACCTGAAGACCGGAGGAACCAAGACGACGGAAAATCATACTCATGGTTGCACCACGATGTATACTAAGGCCGGAAAGTCTAACGGGGAGTTGAGCGGAAGGAGGCGATTCATTGATCGAGGTGTCTCGCGACGGGTTTGAAGGAGGCGAAGGCAACAAGCAAAGAAGCAACCCGTCCGCTCCTGCGGCACACCGGTTATATCAGGCGGTGCAGGGCGGCGTATTGCAGCAGGATGATGGTTTTCGCATCCCGGATCCCACCGTTGGCGATCAGGGCAAGCGCATCGATAAACGGAATTTCGATCACCTCGATTTCCTCGTCCTCAATCCCGCCACCCTTGGCCGTCTTCAGGTTCGGAGTATATTCAGCGGTGAAAAAATACAGCAACTCGGTCACTGACCCAGGCGACATGTATACCTCCATGATCTTGGTGACTTCCTTGATCACGTAGCCGGTTTCCTCCTCCACCTCGCGACGGATGCATTCGTGCGGAGAATCCTGGTCCAGCAGCCCCGCGCAGGCTTCAACCAGCATGCCGGTGGTGTTTCCATTCACATAGGTCGGAAGCCGGAATTGGCGCGTGAGGAGAACTGTCCCGGCTGCGCGGTTATAGAGCAGAATCGCCGCGCCATTTCCCCGGTCGTAGGCTTCGCGACTGTAGGTCTGAACCTCGCCATTACGCCGCGTGTGTTCCACCGTGATTTTTTTAAGGACATACCAGTTATCGGAAAGAATTTCGGTTTTAACGATCTTGATGGCAGGGTTCATGGATTGGAAGGACGCCACGTTGCAGAACGCCAGCGGCCGAGGCAATAAATTCGATCACCCGGCACACTCGGCGCGGCACTTTGGAACAGTCTCGCCGCCGTCTCTCACTCCATCGTCAACCCGGCCTCGACCGATGGGTTATACCCCATTGGCCGAACAAAGCTTTCCATTCATAGTGTTGGTTCAGCGGAATTCCACCTGAAGCACTTTATTACCACGCAACCGATTCTTCGATCCGGGCCAGAGGCACCACAAATCACGCTTTGCAGCATAATGTGGATCTGATTTCCGAAACCATTTTCCAGTCCATCCATCACTCCTCCCATGTCCAAAACATCCAAAATTTCACCCAAGGGGAAAAAAGCAGCCACTCCGCGTCCCACGACCCTCCCCGCGGAAACGCATCAGACCACGAACGACAACAAAAATTCCCTCACGACCAACCATGGTCTCGCCATCGCCGATAACCAGAATTCCCTCAAAGCAGGGGAACGGGGGCCGACACTACTTGAGGATTTCATTCTGCGGGAAAAGATCACCCATTTCGACCATGAGCGCATTCCCGAGCGCATCGTGCATGCGCGCGGATCGGGCGCACACGGTTACTTTCAAGTCTATGAGTCCCTGGGTGACATCACCAAGGCGGCGTTCCTGAATGACCCCAAGGTGAAAAC